>CALLZL010000485.1 GCA_937859575.1 uncultured Chloroflexota bacterium | reverse complement strand
TGTTGGGTAGCGCCAGAGCAAAGCTGTCGCGTTTACGCGACAGTACGTTACACACTTCCCTATAACACCCGGCTTTGGCCGCCGGCCACCGAACCAACTATCCCAATCCTATGGCATAAACGAAGCCACCAGCATACCATAGTAGGTCGGGGCTTCGTAACAGAGCAACTCGGCGTGTAACGGCACAAGTTCGAGCACACCCGCCAGCATGAGTGTCTGCCACAGACCATCAATAGCCGCATCCTGCACCTGGGCATCACTCAGGCCGATCAGCCGGCCGGGATCATTGGCCTGCACCGCCGCGACAACCATGGCATCGACTTCGGCCGCCGCCGGATGGTAGCCATACGGCCCGGTTGTATGGTGGGTATGACCCCAATCACACGAGGCAACAAACGCGATCCGCCGCTGATCGTTCAGGGCTGCACGTGCGATCGCACGGCCAAAATCGACCATTGCAGCACGCGGCAGTAACCGCGATGGCGCGGCGATCACCACCGGTGGCCCGCTCTCGCCGGCCGGTATCGGTGCAAGCACATCGCCATACCCCACCATATTACGATCATGCCCCAGAAACCAGAGCGGCGTGATTGTTCCCCAATCCAAATAGACGGCGCTCTGATCACGGCGATTACCGGCAAAACTCGCCAGCGCCACCGGCACCTGCAGCGCCTGTGCCTCGGCGGCAATCGCATCGGTAAGCGCCGCATCAACCGCGATATTCATCTCGACCTGGCGTGATTCCCAGCGCAGTGTACCGGCGGCACGCGCCGCCCCCACCAGGCAGATTGCACCATCGACACGGGTGCCATGCGGTGTGGCGATGACGATCACATCCGGGCGTGCTACCGCACAGCGTCGCCCCAGCTCATGCATCGCCGCCCGTGTCGCCAATCCACCTTCGGCATCAACACTCAGATCTGGGATGATCGGAAATCCATGCGGTGCAATACAGGCAAAGACCAGGCTCATGGCCCACTCCTCTGGGTTTCAATATCGCGTCGCTTTTGCACATCTCCGGTTGTCGGGGTCTCGATCACTCACGCGAGCAGTTCGCGTAGGGCGCTCCCCAGCCGTAGCGGATCATGGCGCAGTGTATCCTGCTTGTTCCACATGGCACGCTTTTCACCTGGCGGCTCACTGAGATCACGCACCATAACCTCGATGCCAAGCGCTGCTGTTGCAGCCAGTTCTTCGGCATCCGGCCGCAGCAAGAACAGCCCTTCGGCTTCATAGGCCTGCAACGCTGCCGCATCCGGCGTAGCACGATTCACCAGTACTGCATCAAGGGTTGCCGGGCCAAGTGCCGCCATCACCCGCTGTACATGATCAACCATCCGCAGCGTATCGGTCTGCCCTGGTTGCGTGGTGGTATTACAGACAAACACCACCTTGCCGCGGGTGATATATAATGCCTCGGCCATACCATCGAACAGCAGGGTTGCCAGCAGCGTGGTGAACAGGCTACCCGGCCCAAGCACCACCAGATCAGCATCACGAATCGCATCCAGCGCCGCCGGGTAAGCTTCGGCTGCCTCGGCCAGAAAGAGCCGCTTGATCGGTGGTTTGTTCAGGCCACGCACGGCCAGTTCGCCATACACCATCGAGCCGTCGGCCAGCTCGGCGCACAGCTGTGCATCGGCGCGTGATACCGGCAGCACGGTCACAGCACACTCGGCCAGTTCGGCAACATAGGCGACAGCCGTAGTAAAATCGCCGGTAACGCGCGCCAGTGCCGCAATCAACAGATTGCCGAAAGCCATTCCTTCAAGTTGCGCGATCGCCGTACCATCGAAGCGATGCTGCAGTAACTCGGCGATCAGCCGATCCTCGGCAAATGCCGCAATCGTCGCCCGCAGATCACCCGGAGCCGGAATAGCACCAATCGCCCGTGCCAGGCCCGTCGAGCGGCCGGTATCGGTGACGGCAATAATCGCGGTGCGCCGACCGGCAAATGGCTGAACGGCCTGCAACACCTGGCCGGCACCACCGCCCCCACCGATTGCGACCACATGCATGTATGCTCTCCTACGCCATCATCCCGATCGAGCCGGCTTCGATCAGCCCGCGGCCCGCAGCAAGGTACCCCTGCACTAGCCGCCCGATTCGGTCAACTCATACGCTTTGAGCGCATCAGCCTCGGCGCGTCGCAGGCCCCGTTCGGCGTCACGGTCGGCCGGTATACCACCCATCGCCACCCGCTCACCACGCGTCATGGCAAACACATCACGCAAAACAGCCTCGGCCGGGGGTGTCAGCTCGACTTTGCGTCGCCCCATCACTTTGCGTGCCACATCCACCATCGCATCGATGCGATATTCACGAAACACCTCGCCGCCCCATGTGAAGGGCGGAATCGTCTTGGGAGCGAAGTGAACACCAAAGATATTCGAACCGGTGCCGATCATGGCACCGCCATTCAGATGGATCCCGATGCCGAGCTTGACATGATCCGCCAGAAAGCAGCCAAGCTTGAGTACACCACTATCGATCTGACCATACCCTTCAAGCACAACCCGAATCGAGCCATACGTATTCTTCAGATCGCTATTGGTGGTCATGGCACCGATATTCACCCATTCACCAAGATACGAATGCCCCAGGAAACCATCGTGATGTTTATTGCTATACCCCTGCACAATACTCGCTTCGACTTCGCCGCCGATCCGGCAAACCGGGCCGATCGTACTTTCAGCCCGCACGCGGGCACTTGCGATCAGTGTACCGCGCCCGATCGATACCGGCCCCTGAATGAACGAAAATGGTTCGATATGCGCTGCATCGATCACAATCGGGCCGTCGCGGGCATCGAGTACCAGCGGCCCATCGAGGCGCGCCTCCGGATGGATGAAGATCTGATCCGGCCGGTGCAACACCAGGCCTGCACCCTCGGGGCGGCGCTCGGCCGCGCTCGGCCAGCGGATGTGGGCATGCGGCAACACCAGATCACGCCCGATCTGTGCACCATTCTCGACGATCATATCCCACGGGAAGGTCAGCAGCCGTGCCGGCACTTCGACCAGCCGCGCAAAGCGGCGCAGTTCGGCCAGTGCTACCTCCGCCTGCTGTTCGAGAAGCGCCTGCAGCACCGCACTCGCCAGTGCCGGCGTCAGACGCGCCGCCAGCAAGACCGTACCCCCAAGCAGCGCCTGCCCACTATCGGCAATATAGACCGTATTCACCGGGGCTGCCAGCAGATCGGGCAGCCAGGCAAGATCAAGCGCCCGCCCATTGACGAATGTGATCGGCGAACTTGTACCCAGCAGGCCGAGTGGCCAGCGCCCGCTTGCATGCACATCGGCCAGATGCGCCCGGCAGAGCGCCTGCGGCGGGCTGCCATGCTGCGCCGCAACCCGTTCGCGCAGCGTATACACCCCACAGCGGATGTCGTACAGGGCACGGGTATAGCTGAGCGGCAAGAATTGACGCGTCGCCTCATCCTCGAACAGGACGATCGTTTCGCTCATGGGGGTACCTTTCGGTCGTCAGGTCATGATCGATCATCGGCCAATGCCTCAGCCGCGCCGCAGCACCTCGGTAATCGCGGCGATCAGCTTCTCGGGATCATGCCGCAACACACGTACCGTACGCCCCTCGCCGGGGTTGTCGAGCGATGCCGTCAGTTGTACCACCGACGAGGCCAGGTCGGCTTCGATCACAATCGCCCCTTCGACCACCACATCACGGGTCGTGACCCGATCGGTCGCCTGTACAATGGTTTCTTCATACTCTTCGGGGCTGAGAAAGACCGGGTTCTGGTTGGCGGCCGCATAGATGCGGCGCACATCCGCATCGATACGCTGCGCATTGACGAGCACATAATCGGGTGTGAAACCGCCGAAGCGTGCGATCTGGCGGATGTGTTCGCCGACCCCAAAACCGGTCGTCATGCCGGGTTCGGTCATCAGGCTGCAGATATACAGCTTCCGCGCATGGCTGGCCATAATCGCCTCGCGGATATCGGGGATGAGCAGATCGGGCAAAATCCCTTCAAACAGGCTCCCCGGCCCGAGGATGATCACATGCGCCTCGCGCAGCGCCTTCAGGGTTGCCTGCGTCACCGGCGGCGACGCACCATTGGTCATCTTCAGGCGGATGTCGGCCACATGGCGCTGGGAGAGTTGCTCGATATGGGCGATATTCTCTTTAATATCGAAGCGTGTCCCATCATCAAGCACCACCTCAACCGCTATCGGCTCGGGGGTCGGCGCGACGAAGATCACATTTTCGAAGTTGAACAGGCTTGAAGCACGGTAGTAGTATTCGACCGGATCCTGCACCGGTGTGATGCATGTCAGGCGTGCTGCCGAGCGGCCAAGGCTGGCCGGAATCAGCAGGCCGGCACCACCCGAGATAACGGCGATCTGTGGCGGGCCGGCGGCACGTTCGTAGCCCAGCACCAACTCGCCCGACGCATGGGGGTGCCGGGCGAACTGGATCACCGCCACACCGCTTAACTTCCAGATCCCAGATCCGAGAATGACAAACCCGGCAAGCAGCAGGATGACACCACGCAGCCAGAGCGGCAGAAACTGCAGGCTCAGGTAATAGAACGCATCCGGCATCGGCACGGTGCGATAGAGGAAGATCAGCACATAGGCAAAGCCAAGCGAAAGGGCAACAATGCCGATGAATGTCAGTGTCAGCGGGCGGGCGAGGCGTGCCAGCGCTGCAAGCCGTGTGATAACCGACTGCACTATGCCCCCATTGCTTTATGTATCAGATCATGGAGCCGCGCGCCGCCGCGCGCCGCACATTCGGCGAGCGCCAGCACCGCCAGCGTGGCATCGGGGCTGGCGCTGCAACGCCCAAGCGTTAGTTCGCCGCCGGCTGTGATACCGGCTAGCAGGCTGCTCCGATCACGGGCGGTGATCTCGGCAATCCGCACAGCTGGGTCGGCAACCTGCTCGACACTCATGCCGACCCGAGCCTCCCACTGCCGTACGGCATCGGCAAGTTCGAGCGGGAGCGCCGGAATGACGATCAAGCCGCGCTGGCGGTACTGGCGCACCATATACTGGCCAAGCAACAGTGCCAGCTCGTAGTGCCGCACCAGATCGCCCTGATTATCGACAACATTGATAGCCCGGCCATCGGCCGAGAGCGCAGCCCCAAAATGAGAGTTACTCTCTTTTACCAGTTTGCGCAACCGCTGGAGTGCGGAATCGGCAGGATGCGGCACCTGCCGGCCAAACAGCGCATCCGGTTCGCGGTTGATCTCGATCGCTTTGGCCTGCGATCCCTCGCCGAACACCAATGGCACCATACCGCTCGCACTGCCGGCCATCAGATCGACGAAGACCGTCAGCGGCGAACGACGGATCAATTCGATATCAATCGCAGATCGCAGATATTCGAGGTATGGCGGCCGCAGATCGATCGTCGCCATTTCAACCCGATCGGCAGATGGAAAGCTGGTATCAACCAGCACCGGCGCATCAGCCGCCGGTTCGATCACACCATTCACACCGGCAGGCGCCAGCACGATCATACCATTCTGCCAATAGGGAAGATTGCCGGCCGAGATCAGCAACACACAATCGGCACGCTTCTGTTCGAGCACCAGTTCGAGTGCCGGATACGGCACTGCGGCTGCGGCCAGTGTGGTTGCCACACCGGCGGCCTGCAACTGGCGCGCACAATCACGCGCAAAATGTGCCCCCAGAAAACGGGTATCATACGCCACCAGGCAATTCCAGCGCCGTGCCACCAGCACATCGGCCAGCGTACGGCAGCGCCGGCGCACTTCCTCGAGTGTAAAATCGACGCTATAGGTCGCTTCCCATGCATGGCGCTGATATGTTGCGTGCTGACCCATGGCGATCAGGCTCGAAACTCGTGCAGTGTGCCCAGCATCAGATCACGGATCTCGGCAACACGCTCGGGTGTGACGGCCTCGAAGCGGGTGGTGATCGCCGGCTCGGTATTTGAGGCGCGAATGAGCCCCCAGCCATCACCAAAATCAACCCGTACCCCATCAACATCGATCACCGTATAGTGTGGTTCGAGTCGTTGACGGACATACTCGATAGCGCGAAACTTGTTGGCTTCATCAAACTCCACCCGATCTTCCGGTACCGACGGTAACGGTGGGTACGGCACCAACGCCGATTCAAGCGTCTCGCCGCGTTGTGCCAGTGCATTCAACAACTGGCAGGCGGCGAATGTGCCGTCGTCATAATGATGGTGGGTGATACTGCCAAAGATATGGCCGCTCAGTTCGCCGGCCAGCGGCGCACCGAGTTCTCGCATCTTGGCCGAACCGTTGGTATAGCCGGTCTTCCACATCACCGGGATGCCGCCGGATGCCGCCACTGCATCGCGCAAGACGGTACTGCACTTGACATCAAAAACGATCGGAGCCGGGCGCTCGGCAAGGGCCGCCTGCGCCAGCACGATCATATACCGATCGGCATAAACCATCTTGCCGCTGCCATCAACCACCCCCAATCGGTCGCCGTCGCCGTCAAGGCCGATACCAAGATCGGCACCATGCTCACGTACGAGCCGCTTCAGATCTTTCAGGTTCTTCTCTTTGAGTGGATCGGGGTGATGGTTGGGGAAGGTACCGTCGGGCTCGATATAGAGCGGGATGACATCGCATCCGATTGCCTGCAGGGTTTGCAGGCCAAGCGGCCCGGCCACACCATTACCGCCATCGAGTACAACCTTGACCGGCCGGGTAAGCCGCATGTGCGATACCACATCGGCAACATATGCATCCGTCACATCGTGCTGCTCGTAGCTGCCGTCGCCATCGGCGAAATCACCACTCTGTGCGATCCTGCCGACCTCCTGGATCTGGTTGCCGTCGAGTGGTTCGCCACCAAAACGCGGATCCGATTGACGCAACTTCAGGCCATTGAACTCCGGCGGGTTGTGGCTGGCGGTCACTACCGCTCCTCCATCGGCCTGCAGATACGAGACCGCAAAGTACATCAGTGGTGTGGGGGCCATCCCGATGTCGATCACATCACAGCCACAGGCACGCAGCCCACGCATCAGAGCAGCCGCAAAAGCCGGCGATGTCAACCGGGCATCACGTGCAACGATGATCCGACGCCGATTGCTGCGCCGGTAGTAGGTTCCGGCGGCCCGCCCGAGGATCTCATAGACTTCCGGTGTCAGATCCCGCTCAACAACACCCCGAATATCATAGGCTCGAAAGATCGTCGGATTGACATGTGTCGTCATGCTTCATCCCTTCGACATGCACCGAAAACGGGCAGCGCGCGACGCGGCCTCGTTCTGTCTTGATTCGCACGGCTTCAGAATGCTATGGATGAGAGTTGCAAAGATCGTAGCCGATCCGTCGCATTCCGTCAAGGTGTGCTGTTTCAGCTTGCAGCCGCCTGGTCGGGCACATGCTGCGGTCCGTCGCATCCTGCACCCTTGCTTGTCGTCGCTGCCTGGTGTGCCAGCACTGCCAGCAACCAGAAGAGATAGGCCAGATCTTCCACAAAATAGAACTGATCAACCATGCCATGCACAAGCCCTGCAATCAGCGCCGCCAGCACCCCAGACGCAACCAGATCACCACGCCGCGCCGCGCCGCTACTGCGTGCCGCCATCAGCCAGGCAGCGATGCCGAGTGCAACGACACCGAGCGGGCCGACATTGAGCCATGCCTCGAGCAGCAGATTGTGCGGATGTGCTGCATACTGCTCACTGGTGCCGATCAGCGCCGGATCGATTCGGCTCCGGCCGAATTCGGGGTTATGGTAGAAATAGAACTGATCAAGCCCAAGGCCGAGCGGATGCTCAGCGATCAGTTGGATCGCCTCACGCCATAACAGTACCCGTGCATCGACACTGCCGCCCCCCAGGCCGCCACGCAACGAAAGAGCCAGCCCGAGTACGATCGCCCCCACAGCCAGCATGCCAAACAACGGCCCGAGTGCCCGACCACGCCATTGTGGTCGTACGACACCAATTGCCAACACCGCCGCCGCCGCCGCCGCGCCAAGCCATGCCCCACGCGAAAACGACACTGCCAGTGCCGCAAGCACCGG
>CALLZL010000484.1 GCA_937859575.1 uncultured Chloroflexota bacterium | reverse complement strand
GCGCCTGCCCGCGCAAGTAGCCGGCTGCCCACGACCAGAGCGATGCCGAGCGCTGTCGCGTCGGAACCCGCTCCAATTCAGCGATGACCAGATCCGCGGCAGGATCTTTACCAGCCGAGTAGCTGAACTGCACGCCAACGCGGAGCGGCTTGCCCATCCTATCCCTCCTTATGCGCCGGTACGCTGACCGCTTCCCAAAACTGGTTTTCCTCCGGCACCGGCGCAATCAGTTCGCACAGTGGCGACACTGCATAGCCGTGCGCCACACCCCACGGCGCCTGCTTGACGATGCCCGCCCCAACGAGCGCCTCGTACATCCCTTCGTTCTCGCTGTAGTCCTTGACATCAGAGAGCCACACCGTTGCGATGGCGACGGGATCGCCAGTTTCCGCGTCGAACAACTGAATGGCCGTTCCGCCGCCCGAATAGGTGCGCCGCATGGCGTGACACGCCGTTCCCTGAAACATCACAATGCGTCGCATGTTCGGCTCCATTCCTGTCCATCTAGCGCTCGCGTTACCTCACGCACGGAGTCTTGGATGCTCGACAAGACGTGGCCGTTGTGCGGCCATTCAGCAAACGCGATCAACAGCCGGCGCATCGCCACGATCTGCACGGCATCCTCGCGGCGGAGCAGCGAGGCGACGACGCGGCCTGTAGCTTCCTCGACCACGTGTGAGCACCCACCAGCCTCAACCACAGTCCAGTTCGTTTTCATCGGATACGCCCTCCTGTTGCAGCCATGCGAGCAACTCTTTCGGAACCGTCGCTCCAATCGCTGCTGCACGTCGAAGGAATGCGCGATACTCCCGAGCAAGAGCGATGAGCACCTGCTGGTCATTGCTCCAGCGCTGCATGTCGATGCTCCAGCGCTGTATGTCGATCAATGCCATATGCTTATTCGGAAAGACGCTGTACTTCATCGCTTCCAACGCAAGCGACTGCCGGCGCTGTTCTGCGTGATCACGATCAAGCTTTGAGATCGATGGGGTGCCACGCCCATAACCAAGCTCGCGATGATCACGCTCACGGAAGCGGCGGATCGTGCCGTCTTCTTCGCGTGTTGTTATTTGCGTCGCAGTGATCTTCACCACGACCGCTTCAACGGGAATTCGGTAGGGGTTGTTCGCCCACAAATGCACGACCTCGCCTACCGCAAATACTGGCTTACTCATCGCTTCCGTCCAATCTGCCGCTTCGCATAGCGGTACAGCCCGATCGCGATTGCCTGCTGCGGGTTTGCCACGACGATCAGCTTCGGCCCGAATGCCTGCTTGAGCGCATCGGCCACCCACAGCGCCGTGCCGCCGGCCAGCAGGTACGCTGCCGGGTTCATCCCCATCCACGCCTGCCGAAGCTCCGCAACGACCTGCTCACGGTACTGTCGCAGCACCATCAGGGCCGCAGGATCGGTTGTATTTGATGTCTCCAGCGAGGCCGCAGCACGAAGGCGCTGCTCCGCTTCGACAAAGCCGATGCGGTCGCGCCGCGCCAGCACCTCGATTGCCCGCCGGCTGCCGAGTAGCGGACTCTCGCTCTGGCCGGGCAGCGGTTTCAGGTTCGCCAGCACCGAGCGGTTGAGCGTGCTGCCGCCGATGTCAGCGACGCACACCAACTCTTTCGCCAGGTGCATCCGCTCCGGTCGGTAGTCGCCGTCGTCGTTGAGCAGTTCATGGAAGATCACTGCTGCCGGCTCACTGGCAACATGCACCGACGCGATATCGGCATGCTGCGCCAGCCCTCGGCGGATGTGCGCGGTCATGGTCTCGACACCGGCGTCACGCCAGCCGACGGGCAGCGCCGTCGCAATGACCAGCCGGGCGCCGGTCTGCCGCTCCAGCCGCGCACGGTAGTAGCTCGATTGCACCAGCGCTGCGTACATGGCGCTGTGCTCGTCGAGCCGGTTGTCGCTCATCTGCCGCATTGCGGTCGGCATGTACTGCGCAACCTCCCCCACGACATACCGCGCGCCGCCGCGAGTGGCATCGTCGCCGTGCCCTGCTTTGCCTCTCAGCGCTGTCAGCGACGAGTGCGCGGCTTCCCACGGCGCGATCACCGCAGGATACGGCGATAGATCGCGCCGCTTACCGTCACTGCCCTCCACCGAGTCCTTCACTGCGTACTGGCCCGGGTTGTGTCCCCAGGCGATCAGATGCTTCACCATTTCACTGCCGCTCCCCTTTCAAGAGTTGCTCCCACATTGCCTGTTTCTTGCGCTGCCGTCGCTCGCGCGCCTGCTGCGCCTCCATTTCACGCACACCTGGTTTCGAGCGGTAGCGCTCACGGTACTCCTTGCGCTTCTCCGGCGTCAGTGGATACCACTGACTGTTCTCCCGCTGCCGCTGAGAACGTTTCGCTTCGCAGTCGCGGCAACCGTCATGTCCATATTCGTGAAGGAACACGACGTGTTTGCCCATCGGACACCGCTTCTTCCCCTGCGATACGTGTAGCGCCACACAGTCATTGCAGATCAGGCTGCGACTGTTCCGTGTGCCCTGTTCACGACCAGCGCGAGAGCAGAGATAGCAGCGCCACCGAGATTGCTGTGCCATCGTATGCCCCTGCCTACCCGCGAAACGGGCGACCAGTCTCAGGATCGACTTCGGCAGCCCGAAGCGCGCGATCGTAGGCCGTATACGCCGCACGATCCGCGAACTCCAGCACCGCGTCATAGGCGACGCCGTAGATCAGCACCTTGATTACCTTGCCGGTCTCTCGGCTCAGGAAGGTGCGAAACGCCCGCATCGTGCCGCCGCCTGTGTGCGGGCAACTATCGATTTCGCACACCGTCTTCGTGGTGTGCAACGCGCGGTAGCTGAACTCGCTCCCAAGGATCGTGCTCAGTTGTTCGTTGTAGTCAGGCCCGTACAGCACGGTGTGCCGAATGGGTTTCGTTGCCTCGATCGCGCTGGTCTGCATCGTCGTTCCCTCCACTGTAGTGACACTATGGGAATGATAGCATAATACCGATTGTTTGTCAATACAAAGCACGCGCCGAACGACGCTGCGATGCAGCGTTCCAATGCCGAGGGGAAGGTCTAGGATTCGTTTTGCGGGTAGCGTTTGGGGCGTTGTGGGCGCACGCCGCGCAGTCGTTTGCGCTGCTGGTAGGCGTCCTGGGTGGCCTTGCGCTTGTCGCGGTTGCGCTCAACCCAATTGCGGTAGCGCTCGGCGACCTTCTCAGGGGGGCGCTTGCGGTAGGGGGCCGAGTGTACCCGCTGCTTGTCGCGGTTGCGCGCCGCATACGCGCGGTCGGCGCGGCGCTTCGCCTCGCGGGTGCCGCTGCCGGGCTCCGACTTGTTGCGCGCCGCAAGCTGGCGGGCCTTGGTGTGGCGCTTGCAGTGCGGACTGCGCCGCACCCCATCCTTGTAGCGCGGCGCTTTGACCCAGTAGAACTCAGAAGCCGGGTTCAGCCCTGCATCGCCCTGCTCGGCAGCGCAGTCAGGGCAGGGGTACATCGCTTCGCTCTGGTCGCTCTGGTCGCTCATCGGGCTCCTCGCTGGTCGGTAAGGAGCATTGTAGCACAAACGGGCAGTGTGAACACCATTTCGAGAATCGACTTAGGAGATCAGCCGAGCATTTTTTGTATCACTTTTTGTATCACAATCGAGCTTGTGGTTTTTAGCATACATGATAATAATACCATTATAATAACCGATACTGCTATCGTATCTCTATACACAAAGGAGGTCATATGAAAGGGTCTTCAGACAGCCTAAACATAGCTGGCTATAGTGTTCAGAGAATTACGTTAGGAGAATACACTCTGGGGCAGATTGTCATCAATAAAGACGTCTCGGTGGTCTTTCGGATAAAGAATGCTGATGACGGATGGCCATCAGAAGATGATGCAAAGTGTCTCGTATGCAAAATTAGCGCAATCCGTCAGTGTGCAGATTTGGTTTGTCCAGATGTCAAGGCGAATGATCCTGGCGCTTCCTGTGCTGAGGCTATTCGGGAATGCATGGAACTAGCATGCCGAAATACCTGTAAGTCATCCATCGGTGGAAGCGGAGGTGTGCTGATTCTTGCGTAATGTCGTAGGGGACGGTGTATATGCGGCCACTACTCCCCCACCACCCTCCCAACCACCGCCACCCCTGCCGCACCGATCCCCTTCGCCCCCCCAATGACCCCGCCGCCTGGCAGCGCAAGTTCTTCGCGCATCCGCGCCCGCGTCGCCAGCAGCGCCGGCGCACCGTCGATCTGCACTCTGGCGAGCGCCGTGCGTAGTTGCATCGCAACCCGCTGCGGGATGCGACCATGCGCCTGTTCGTGCAGCAACCAGGCACCGAAGACATCGCTGGTCGGCGGCTCCGCAGCGACGTGCAGCAGCGCCAGTTCGATGAGGCGCTGCCGGCCTTGCTTGCGAAGCTGAACAATGCGCGCCGTGGTGACGCCGAACTCAGCGGCGAGCGGTGCATCGCCATCGGCCATCAGTGCATATCGCTCGCGCTCAGGCAACTGTGCAATGAGATCCGGCAGCGCAGCGGCGAGCAGTGGTTCATCAACGACCAGGCCATAGGCGGCGAAGTGCGGCGTGAGTGCGTTGCGGGTGGTCATGGCGGGTTGGTTACCATACTTCTACCAAGGAGTTCTTCGGACTACCCACGCTTCTAAGAACTCTGGAAGATGCTGCGCAGTCACGACATAGACAGTACGTTCTTTGGTGCGATGCGCCTCAGATAGATTCTTGAGTCGTTCTGTTGAGGAGAGATGCGTTGCAAGGCTTTTGCTGTAGCGAATCCAAGGCACCGTCTCGAAGCTGATAGTGCTATCTGATAGCATGCCCTTAGAGAGATCAATCTCGTCTTCGGCATACCGGCACACAGTAATCTCGCTATTCGTTACAACGATAGGCGCATAGAGTCGACGCTCGTCCTGCGCGGGTCGCTGCAGTTGTGACTCCTCATGAGCCAGACTCTCTATAGATACTGTGAGTATGCTCAACAGTCGTTCAAGGATAGGTTTGTCGCTGTTCTGGCCGCGCATGATACAGA
>CALLZL010000483.1 GCA_937859575.1 uncultured Chloroflexota bacterium | reverse complement strand
GCGACGACGGCGCGCGCTTCCTGGTGCTCCTGAAGGCCCCCGGGGGCGAGCTGCCGATTGTAGATGATCGCCACCGCCGGCCCATTGGCAGGCAGGCCAAGATCGGCGATCTGGCGTGCCACATCGACTTCGGCATCGTGATTGTTGACGCGTAACACAAGCAAGACATCATCGCGGTGTGTGAAGGCGGCCGCATAGGCGCGCAGCAACACTTCGGGGGCTTTGCGTTCGCCCCACTCAAAAACCGAGAGGAACGTAAAGCGATTGTTCAGCTTGCGTGCCGGCAGATCGGGGTGAAAACGTGTTGGGTCGTAGCCAAGCGGCATCACGTGGATCGGCCGGCTCACCCCAACACCAGCGAATGTCTCGGCACCCCAGTGGCTCGGCACCCACACCTCATCGAGGCTGTTGCATGTTGCAACCCAATCATCGGGCAGGCCATCGACTTCAAGCATAGTGAAGCCGATACGATAGCCGGGATGCCGTAGATAGAAGAGCTCGGCCGGCTCATAGCTGAGCTGGGGAATATCGTTGCGCAGCGGGCGAGCGGCAAGTTCGCGCAGCCGCGGGTTACGAATATCGGCCGGCAGGTTCCAGGGGGTCGGCCGGTGGGCAATCTCAACCCCGAGCGCATCAAGGTTGAGCGCAATCTCTTCGGCATGGATCGAATAGCCGATCGGCAACCCCCAGCGGGCCTGCATCACAATCGCCGATGTCGAATTATTCGGCATGGTCGGCCTCTGCCCGGCGCAGCAGCGCTTCTTCAAGCAACCCGATCCGGCGACGCAGTTCGGTCTGTTCGAATCGTAAGACCTGTACCTGTCGCTCGATGGCGTGTAATCGGGCGAGCTCGGCTTCGAGTGCCGCGATACGCGCGCGGCTCTGCCGCTCGTGGTTGGCGAGCGCGTTGAGCGAACGCACCTGTGCGCCGTGGTGTTCACTGATCTGGAGCCACTGCGGCAGGGCATACCACCATGTCAGCCGGCGCACCAGCCGCTGGAACAGGTTTATCAGCATGCCGAACTGTGGCCGGCTCGACACAACGATCCGCTGGGGATCGACAGCCCAGGTTGCCTCGGCCAACGCCAGATTCTGCGCCAGGTATCCGTCGTCGGCGGGTGCCGGTTGGGTTATCGGCAGTGCCGGCGGTGGGGTGCCGGTTGTGCCGCTTGTGAGTGCCTGTTCGACGGCAGCGAGGGTCGCAAGGGCATCATCGTTCTCGGTTGCTATCCAGTAAATAGTCATGCTACGAACTCATCTGATTCAATCTGCGCTCGTATTGTACGTGCGGCAGCCGCCCATGTCCACTGTGCCGCTGTTGTGCCACCCGCCCGCCCGGTGGCCTGGGCTGCTGCAGGGAATTCATACACACTGCGTAACAGGTAGGTCAGGTGCTCGCTATCGGGTATCGGCCGGCATTCACCGCGCGGGGTGCCGGCCAGGCCGCGTACCTGCAACGGATACGAAGCGCCGGCAGGCAGATTGGCACGTGCCACACCCCAATCGGTGGCGATCACCGGCAGGCCGCATGCCAGTGCCTCGCGGATCGTGCCGCCCCATGCGATCCCGCGATGTGGTAGTACGAAGCAATCGGCACTGCGATAGAGGCTGCCGCGCTGATAAGCTGGTAGCCTTTCACCGGGTAGTACCGCAACCGCCGCACTGCCCTGGTGTGCCGCAGCAATCGTGGCCGTTGCCGTGCTGGGCACCAGCAGCAGCAGCAGCACATCGTCGGAAGCGGAGAAGGCGGCATGGTAGGCGTGCAGCAGAGTCGCGAGATCCAGCCGGGCTCCTGGCGTGTCGAGTGCCAGAAAGACACAGCGCCGTGATGGCTTACGCCCGACAATCGCAGGATGGTAGAAGTTGTGATCGACTCCGGGGGCGATCACACTAATCGGCCGACTGACGCCGGCCGACATAAGCACCTCGGCGCTCCAGTCGTCGGTCGCCAGTACCTGCTCGAACTGGTTGGCATACGCCAGGCGTTCGGCCGCGACGCCATCGCAGTCGATCAATACGAACCCCATGCGCCGGTTGTCGCATGGCGGCAATTGCTGGGGCATGGCACATGCAATCAGCGGCAGCGCGGGGTCGGCCGGGCGGCGGCGCAGCTGGTCGATCCGTGGATCCCCAGTCTCTGGTTCGGCAAAGCGATCGTTGCCCGGCGGAGTCAGGCGCACATCGATCGCCAGGCGATCAAGTTCACCAACCAGCCCACGGGTCAGTTGGGCTGCCGGGCTTGCACCGCTACCGGGGGCGCACCATGTAATCGCCCGCTGGTAGCGATCGGTGAGCCGGCTGCGCCATTTTGCCAGGAAGGCATGCTGAGCACGGCCGAACATCGCACGCCAGTCGGCGCGGTTGATCCGGCTGCTGGTGTTTTCGAGGTGGATCACCTGGGCACCACCGGTACACACCACCTTATAGCCGGCGGCGCGTGCCCGCAGGCAGTAGTCGGTATCTTCGTAGTACGAAAAAAAATCTTCATCAAGGCCGCCGATCGCCATACGCAGATCGGCGCGGATATACATACACGCCCCGGTGATGCTCTCGACCTCGCGGACGCCGGGGTATTGGCCGATATAACGTTCGCCGCCGCCGATCTGATAACCCCAGAAGGTATCGGTCGGCATGGCGGCTCCGGCATGCTGCAGGCGGCCATCGCCATGCAGCAACAGGCACCCGACAACCCCATGCTGTGGGTGGCTGTGTGCCACATCGCGCATATGCGCCAGCCAGTGTGGATGCACAAAGAGCGTGTCGTTGTTGAGCAGCAACACATCATGATCGTCGGGCACGAGTGCGAAACCCTGATTATTGCCACGGGTATAGCCGACATTCTCTCGGTTGGCGATCAGGGTAATATCGGGCTGAGCCGCCAGCCATTCGGCGCTGCCGTCGCTGCTGCCGTTGTCAACCACAATGATACGATAATCGACCGCCTGTGTGGTGCTGCGCAGGCTCTCAAGGCACGCCTGTGTAACCGCCAGGCCGTTCCAGGTGCGGATGATTATGGCAACCGGCGGCCGGCGGTTGCCTGGTGCCACTGGTTCATCATAAGGGTAGTGCGGCGGCTCCGCCATACGGGTAGAACCAGCTACGCCTAAGCCATACATTCGGCTATCGTGCTCACGAATAGTTGTCGTATTGCGCAGTGCCACCAGCAGGTCGGCCACTGCATCGCGAGTAGCAGCATCCCAGCCGCGTTGGGTAGCGATCGCCGGCAGTGCATCGAGGGCATGCAGGTAGGCATGGCGCAACCGCTGGCTGGTACCGAGGCGCGCCTGACCGGCGGCATGGGCGCGCTCGGCGGCACCAAGCACACCAAGCAGAGTTTCGGGTGGGGTATGTTTGAGCAGCAGCCGCCAACGGTTGCGCTCGATCATGGCGGCATGGCGTGGGCCGCCGCCCGCACCTTCATGATGCACCAGGGTTGCATCATGCGCCAGGTGCAACTTCCACCCGGCGTTGCGCGCCCGTAGGCACAGATCGGCATCTTCAAAGTAGGCCGGAAAGAAGGCTTCGTCGAACCAGCCGATAGCCGCCAGCATCTCACAGCGCAGTGCCGTCGCCAGTGCCGCCATATACTCGGCCGGCGGCAGTTCGCACGGCATGGATGTGGCACCGGCCGCCAGGTTGTACCCATAGTGCAACGGGTCGGTGAGTGCCGCACCGGCATGCTGGAGCGTTCCATCGGGGAAGCGTGCCAGACTTCCAACGACGCCGATCTGTGGATCGGCGGCCAGTGGTGCGAGCAGGGCCGCCAGCCAGCCCGTATCAACCACCGTGTCCTGGTTGAGGATGACGATCACATCGGGTGGGGGATCTGCCGCCAGTGCGGCGGCAATGCCGCGATTGCATGCCCCGGCAAAACCAAGCGGTGCGTCGAAGGTCAGCAGTGTGACGGCGGGGAACTCGGTCGCGATCAGATCGCGACCGGCATCGCTGCTGCCGTTATCGACGGCAATGATTGCTTCGGGCAGTACTGATTGCGCTTGAAGTGCGTTCAGGCAGGCAGCAAGAAACGGCTCGCCGTTATAGACCGGTATGACAACCGTTGTTTTCATAGTCTGGGTGAAGTGTCGGCCGGGTTATCGGTGCTCGCCAGCCGGCGTGCCAGTAGTGTCTGTGCATCATCAATATCGAGCAGATGGCGTTCGATATCGGCAATATGCTGCTTGAGCGGTGCCTGCTCGCCGGCGAGGGTATCGATCGCAGCCGCGAGCGCCTGCAACGCCTGAACAGTTGCGGCATTGAAGTGATTCTGTTGCTGCCGAATCGGCTCGACATACCATGCAGCCACCTGATTGACAAGCTGTTTGGCAGGAGCCAGCAACCGCTGCTGTGCCCGGTGGTCACCCGGCTGCAATTGCCAGAGCGCATCGAGGCGAGCGATCAGATCGCGGTAGGCGGTGGCTGCATCCGGCACACGGGCCGGTGGTGTAGCGGGTGGTGCATCACGCATGATCCAGGGCCTCCTGCAGAACTCAGCCAGTGGGCGGAGTGTCTGATCCCAGCTGAAGTGGGTCGCCAGTGAACGGGCACGGGCCGCACATGGCGCCCGCTCGGTGTCATTATCGAGCAGCGCCAGGATCGCTTCGGCTACCGCAGCCGGGGTATTGCCCGCCACCCGGCCTAGCTGGTGCTGCTCGACCAGTGCGGCGGCGGCATCGCCGGCGCTGACCACACTTGCAACGCCGGCCCACAGATGATCGAGAAAACGTGATCGAATGGCGGCATAGGCGGTTTCGAGGTGTGGCCGGTGCAGCGACACCGCCAGATCGGCATCGAGCAGCATGTCGGCTCGTTGCTCGTATGGCACCCATGTATCGTGGAAGAAGATCGTATGACCGATCAAGCCGAGTTCGGTGGCTCGGTCACGGGTGCGCTGCGGTAGCTGCATTGGCGGGGCGCCGGCGGGGGGTTTGCCGGCCCCGGAAACCCCCCGCCCATCGGGGGGGGGCGCGGGCACCACAGGCATTGCCTCAAACCGGGGCAGGGGAGCGATCC
>CALLZL010000482.1 GCA_937859575.1 uncultured Chloroflexota bacterium | reverse complement strand
GCGTATCTGCGGGCCAATGCCACCGACTTGATGCTTGATACCGAGCGTGTTGCGCTGATTGGGCGTTCTGCCGGGGCACAAATTGCACTCCAGAGCGCCTATACCTTCAACGATGCGGCGATTCGTGCGGTGGTCGGCTTTTATGGCCCGACTGATCTGCGCTTTGGGTATGAAAACCCGGCTCATCCGGCGGTGATTGACAGCCGTGGGGTGATCGGCCGTTACCTGGGGGGTTCGCCAACCGAACTGGCAGCAACCTATACCGCCGCATCACCCCTGTTTGCCGTCGGGCCGCAATCGCCGGCAACCCTGCTCATCCAGGGTTCGCTCGACGAAATGGTCTACCCGATCCATAGCCGGCGGCTTGCCGTGCGGCTGGCACAGCAGGGGCGGCCCTACTTCCTGCTCGAATTGCCATGGGGGGCGCATGCCTGTGATGCCAACCTGTGCGGGCCAAGCGGCCAACTCAGCCTCTATGCCATCGAACACCTGCTAGCGGCACGCCTTGGGTAGCCGGCAACCACTAGCGGCGGCGCTGCCAATCTGCGATGTTCCATGTCAGCGGGGCCAGCGCATCAGGCTGCAAGCCGACGACATCAGCAGCAGCAAAGGTCAGCGTCAGGCGCTGGAAGAGCGGTAACGCCGGCACTTCCTGTGTCCAGAGCTGTTGCTGCAGCAGGTATGCTTCGCGGCGCACGATGCTATCGGAAGTCGAATCAGCCTCGCGCATGGCTCGGTCGGCATCACGGAAACACCAGCCGGCATAGTTGTCGCCCGTCCAGTTGTTCGCATCACTCGGCACCGCACCACAGCTCCAGAGCAGTAATCCGCCCGGCTCAGGGCCGGCGATCCACCCGAAGAGCACCAACTCGAACTGGCGCAGCGCAAGTGGGCCGTCGCTGCTGAAGAGTTCTGCAGACGAGATCTCGAATACATCGATCTCGATCCCGATCGCTGCCATATCGGCCACAAACTGATCGGCAATCACCTGGCGTATCGGGCTGTTTTCGGTTGTAATAAGCTGGAATGTCAGCGTTATGCCATCGGGTGAGGCCCGTACCATTTCACCTTCCGCCAGCACAAAACCGGCCTCATCGAGCAATAAGCGGGCTGTCTCGGGATCATATGGGTAGCGGGTGATCTGATCCGGTGCAACCGCCTCGTCGTTGCCCGGCAAGACCCAGCTCTCGAGTACTGGTACGCGCCCGGCATACACACCGGCAATCATCGCTTCACGGTTCGCCCCGAGGGCAATAGCACGCCGTACGCGAATATCCTGCAGCACCTGCACATCGAGATTCATGTCAATATGTTCCCAGATCGAATTGAGCGTATAGATCACCTGCAGGCCGCTGCTGGCGTCACGATCAAGATTGGCGAACTCCTTCAGCGGAATCCGCTCGGTCGTGGCAACATCAAGATTCCCATTGAGCAAATTGGCCCGCATCATATCGATCCCCGACATGACCCGTAGCTGGAGCTGCGAAGCTGCCGGCGGCGATCCGAAGTAATGCGGGTTGCGCCGCATTCGAATTTCGTCGGGTGCCCGTTGCTCGATCATATATGGGCCATACCCCAGTGGGGCACGCGCATACTCCGAGCTACGCAACGTATCCGGCGGGATCCCGGCCAGCACATGGCGCGGCAGCGGTGTCCAGAATGTCATGAAATAGGTCGGCCCGACAAAATCAGGCTGCAAGATGGTGCGGGTGGTATGAGCATCAACCCGCTCATACCGAAAAGTCTGCGCCAGCAGCTCGCGCGCTTCGGCATTCGGCGGGGCCGCCAATGCCGATTCATACGCAAAGATTGAGTCATCGGCAGTGAGTGGTGTTCCATCCGACCAGCGCAGGTTGGGGTTCCAGCGATAGGTAATCGCCAGCTGCTCGACCTGGGTTACCACCTGTGTGACGGTCGTGGTGATATTGCCGGCTGCATCAAGAAAGACATCGGCAGTGCGGATCTCGACATCGCCATTTTCGAATGATGGAATCCGTTCGAGTACACCGGTTGTGGTATAGCTGTAGTTGAGTGCAAGAATCGGCGATGGAAAAAGCAGTTCGGCGACCGGTGCCGCAGCCCGGCGAGCCGCGGCGCTCTCGGGGTAGGGGTACAGATCGACCGGTCGATCGCCAAGGGCGATCACCCAGGTATCTTCACGTGCAGCGATCTGTTCGGCCACCGCCACGCTGGTTGGCAGCGATGTTGCCGGCACGGCAATGGTAGGCGCTTCAGGCGCAACCGGTGCGGGGACGCCACCTTCGATCTCGCATGCGGCAATCAGCCCGGCACACACCGCAAGCAGCAAAATACGTAGAATCAGTTGTTTCTTCTGCATAGTTGTCATACCCTCAAGGCGCTGGAGTCTACCGCGAATCGCGGGTTTTGTCCATCCGCGTGCTATAATAAGCCGCATGGGCAACATCTAAACCCCAGCTGTGGATCGGAGCTATCGTGACTGAGCCGGCGTTTATTCTGACAGATCGGCTGATCGATGATCTCGATGCTGTTATTGCGCTACCGGGCAGTACCGGCCATACCGAAGCCCTGGCCGGGGTGGCGACACGAATTGCCATGATGATGCGCAGCCGCGGGCTTACGGTTGAGTCGATTAACACGACCGGTGCCCCGATCGTCATTGGGCGGCGAGCCGGCCGTTCGCCCTTTACCCTCCTCCTCTATCATCATTACGATAGTGCACCGGCCGGGCCGTGGCGGGCATGGCATTCCGAACCATTCCGAACCGCCGAACGCGAGAGCACGCTGTATGGTCGCGGTGTGGCCGCCGGCAAGGGGCCACTGGTAGCGCATCTCAATGCCATTGCAGCACTGATCGAGGCCGAGGGCGAGCTGCCATGCTCGATTGTCGTCGTGGCCGAAGGAGAAGCGCTTGGTGGTAGCCCATCGCTCGGCCGGGTGTTGATTGATCAGCGCGACCTGGTGCGGGCCGATGCATGCCTGGCAACAGCCGGTGATCGCGATGCGGCCGGGGTGCCGATCTGCTATAGTGGCGTGAAAGGGCTGCTACAGCTGCAGTTGCGCAGCCAGGGTGCGGCCATGGCGTTGCCTGGCGGGCGCGCGACGGTGATCGCCAATCCGCTCTGGCGGCTGATCTGGGCATTGGGGCAGATCAAGAACGATCAGGAAGAGATCCTGATCGAAGGGTTCTACGATACGATCGAAGGGCTCGATCGGGATGCCATCAAGGCGCTCCGCGCTGCACGCCTCGACGAACAGCATCGCCTCGAAGACTGGCAGATTCCTCAGTTTCTCTTCGGTATGACCGGCAACACGCTGACACAAGCTGAAGCAACACTGCCGACCTGTAATATTGCAGCGATCTCAGCCGAGCCGATAAGCGAACTGGCGATCCTGCCAACCAGTGCCGCAGCGCGTGTCGATTTTCAGCTCGTCCCACGCCAGCAATCGCAAGTCATCCTCGATCTGCTCCGCAGCCATCTCAATACCCGTGGCTACGAAGATATCGGTATCGAGCGCATGGCCGGCGGGTATCCGGCTGCCGGCACGCTTACTGCTGATATCTTCGTGCAGCGTGTGGCTGAAGTCGGCCGGACGATCTTCGGAGCCACACCGGCCATCCTGCCGCGTGGGCCGTTTGCACTGCCCCTCTTCTTTATCGGCGATATGTTTCATATCCCACTGGCAACGGTTGGCTGCTCGCGTACCGGCAGTGCCTCTTTCGATGCCAACGAGCATATTGCCATCGCCGATCTTGTACAACATGGGCAGTTTCTGATCGAGCTGATCTACAGTTGCGCCCAGCAATAACACGTTGACAGAAGCACTGCTCTGTGCTACCATTTCGCCTTGTGCCGGTGTAGCTCAGTGGTTAGAGCGAACGACTCATAATCGTTAGGTCACTGGTTCGATCCCAGTCACCGGCACCAGCAATACCCGGCTTCGGCCGGGTGTTTTCTTGGAATCAGTTATAGCTGATCTGGCTGACACGCCAATCAACACCTTCGCGGAAGAGCGTATAGATCTCGAAGTAGCGTACCTCGCTGGTTGTACCGCGCCGGGTAACGCTCCAGTGTTCTCGGGTGCATACGGTTGCTACGCTACCGTTGCTGCGCACCTCAACAAATTCGATACTCAATAGCCGCCACTGTTCCGTTTCACCACGCGCCCGCATCGCACCAATATATGCTCGCTCCTCGGCAAGCCAGGCTCCGGTCGCTACGAACTGCAACGCAGCCGCGTCGGCTTCGCCACGTGCCGCAATAAATGCCGTGTTGGCACGCTCAACCGCAGCGCGCAGCTCGGCCTCGACCCCGGTAATCCCATCGGCGGCCGGAACCGCAGCGGCCTCGGCCCCCAGGCGTAACGGCACAATGGCTCGCTTGGAAGGCATTGATGCTGCCTGCGCCATAACAGTAGCCTCACGCCGCGACATACGATCGAAGGCCGCCAACGCCAGAAGTGTGATCAGGATCACAACGACCGTCAATAGCCAGTTGGTCTGCTGTATTCCGTTGTTCGAAGCGTGCATCTTGCTCCTTTCGGATCCGTTGCCACTCAACTTCATCGTAATATACGCGTGACACTCCGCAGCGGCTAAAGCCGCGCGGCTTCTTGGGCCAACCCGCCTCCTGGCGAGCTTGACGCCCAACGGACCTGTCCGGCCCGGTTCAGGATGTTGATCGCGGCGTTGTGGTCTCTGTCGAGCGAGAGGCCGCACGCGCAATCAATCCAACGATCCGCCAAGGTCTGCTCCTGAAAGATATGCCCGCACCGGCTACAGCTCTTAGACATATGCCGAGGGTCTACCAGCATCACCACACGGCCAGCTTCTTCCGCTTTGCTCATGAGGTGCTGCACGAGGTAGCCCCAACCGGCATCCAGGATGCTCTTTGCCAGGTGGCGGTTCCGCACCATGTTCGTGATGCGGAGATCCTCCAGGGCGATCCGGTCGTACTGCGAGACGAGTCGATGCGCCAGCTTCTTGAGATAATCCTTCCGCGTGTTGGCGATGCACCCGTGC
>CALLZL010000481.1 GCA_937859575.1 uncultured Chloroflexota bacterium | reverse complement strand
GTTGATCAGGCCGCCTTCACGGGCAATCGTGGTACACACCTGCTCGAAGATCGCCGCCGGCCAGCTGCGCTCTTCGGCCATACGCCCGATGATCTGCACCAGCATCGCGGTTGCCATGGCCGTCGCACCATCACCCCGGCCAAGCCGCTCTTGCGCCAGAACCATCTCGAAGACATCGGCCGCTTCACCGCCATATTCACGCGGCAACACCAGCCGCAGATAGCCCGACTCATGCAGATCGGCATAGTTCTCGACCGGGAAACTGCCGCTGCGATCGTGTTCGAGCGCACGTTCAGCGAACCTTACCCCCAGTTCATCCGCCAGCGCCGCAATCCGTCGCTGTCGATCCGTCATGTCATGATGTAAAACCACAATACCTCCTTAGCGAATATGTAGCTTGCTGGTGTCTGCCGCATACCACAGAGCGGCTTGATCGAAAGACCATCGATCATGATCTGCTGTCGTGCCCTGCCATAGCGCAGCCGATGCACAACATCTCAATCAACAAATCAACACCAACACCACAATTGACATGTAGCATTACCTGCGCTACGATACCACAATCAACAACTAAAGAATAACGCTTATCCAGAGAGGCGGAGGGACCGGCCCGTTGAAGCCTCGGCAACCTCGCACCACATCCGTGTGGCGTGAACGGTGCCAAATCCGGCAGCGTCGACTGGAAGATGAGCGGCTTGATCTGGAAGCCCCTTCCCCTATGGAAGGGGTTTTGTCGTATCACAGGTGCCAATCAACCTCTGGGCAATCGCGGCGTTGCGAACCCGACGACTATGGTAAGAACAGAGCAGGAGATCCATTATGACTAATCCGACTGACGCCGCACAACGGCTGGCCACCCGGCTGGTTCACGCCGGCGAACGTGCTCCGGCCCCACCGGCCACCCCAACAGCCACACCGATCTATACGTCGGCCACCTACCTCTACCCCAGCCTCGCCGCCCTCGATGCCGCCTTCGAACAGGGCGACGGCTATATCTATACCCGTTACGGCAATCCGACAGTTGCCGCACTCGAACATGCGGTCAGCACGATTGAAGGTGGTGTCGGCGCGGTTGCCTTCGCCTCCGGGATGGCGGCACTGCACGCCGCCGTCATGGCGGCCGGCACCCCACGCGGCGAAACGGCACCCCGCCCACGCGGGATCCTGATCGCCCGCGATATCTATGGATCGACCAGCGTCTTGCTGCGCGAATTCTTTGCCGCCGGCGGTATCCCGGTTGAAGCATGCGATATGTGTGATCTGGCAGCTGTTGATGCAGCGATCGCAGCGCTCCAGCCGGATGTGATTGTCGTCGAACAGCTCTCGAATCCCCTGCTACGGGTTGTTGATATCGCAGCACTGGCTCAACGCGCCCGCACCAATGGTGCTCGCCTGGTGGTTGATAATACTATCGCAACACCCCTACTACAGCGCCCTCTCAGCCTCGGTGCCGATCTGGTCGTCCATAGCGCAACCAAGTACTTCAGCGGCCATGGCGATGCTGCCGGCGGTATTGTGGTCGCCCGCTCTTCGCTGCTGCGCGATACCCTGGTTCGTCAGGGGCGCCTACTCGGTGCATCCCTCGGCCCATTCGAAGCCCAGCAGATTCTGCGTGGTATCAAAACCCTCGCCCTTCGCGTCGAACGACAGTGCGCCAATGCCGCCACCATCGCCGCCTGGCTGGAACAACACCCGGCAGTTGCTCTGGTACGCTACCCTGGCCTGCCGTCACACCCTCAACATCAACATGCGGCCGAATGGTTCGGCGGCACCTTCGGCGCGCTTGTCACCTTCGATCTGCAGGCCGCCAACCGTACGGCACTCGGGCGCTTCTTCGACACCCTGCGGCTCATCCTGCCGGCAACCACCCTCGGCGATATCTATACCCTTGCCAGCGCCCCGACTATTGCGTCGCACCGCGAACTCACGGCCGACCAACGTGCTGCTCGCGGCATCAGCGACGGTACCGTCCGCCTCTCGATCGGTATCGAGGCGGTTGAAGATCTGATCAACGATCTGCAGGCTGCGCTGGCTGCCACCGGTGAATGCTGAAAAATGTTAATATACCTGCGCCACATTGTCAATTTTAGAAGAAGAAGGCGTAAACCCCAGGAGCTTGAGCCCTGGGATAGAAGCCCACACCCTCGGGCTTGGGAGCCGTCACCATCGATGTGGCAAGGTGCCGCCTGGTATCGCAATTATGGAAAGGAACAGCATGGATCTCCAGTCGATCGACCATCTGCTCACAACGACCCGCTCGGTACGCAAGCGGCTTGATTTCTCGCGGCCGGTGGAGCCTGAGGTTATTGAGCGCTGCCTTGAAATCGCCATCCAGGCACCCAGCGGCTCCGACCGGCAGGGATGGCATTTTGTGGTGCTGACCGATCCGGCGGTGAAGGCCGGTATTGCCGAACTCTACCGGACATCCTTCAACAGTTATATCGGTAGCAGCGCACCTACCGGCGATGGGCCGCGCAATGCCATCCGTGACTCATCGATCTATCTATCGGAGCGTATGCACGAGGTTCCGGTGCTGGTGCTCTTCTGTTACGAAGGGCGTGCCGAACAGGGGCCGCCGATGATGCAGGCCGGGCTGTATGGATCGATCCTGCCTGCGGCATGGTCGTTTATGCTCGCGCTGCGCGCCCGTGGCCTCGGTTCAGCCTGGACAACCCTGCACCTGAAGTATGAGCGTGAAGCGGCAGCCCTGCTCGGGCTCCCCGATCATCTGACACAGGCGGTGCCGATTCCGGTTGCCCACTACACCGGGAAGGATTTTCGCCCCGCCCGGCGCACGCCGGCAACCGAGCGCACATCATGGAACCATTGGGGCCACAAACGCGAGGAATAACAAAACGCTACCCCGCTTCCTGTAACAGGAAGCGGGGTAGCGCCGAAGCAGGAGAACTGCTATTTACCAGCGGCTTGAGCTCTGGCGCTGCTGGCGGAAGCAATCCGCACAGTAGACCGGCTTGTCGCCGCGCGGAACGAACGGCACCTGTGCCTCACGGCCACACGATGCACACACAGCCGTGTACATCTCGCGGTTGCCGCTGCTTTCGCGCCGGCCGTAGCCACCGCCGCCGCCACCACCGCCGCCGTAGCTGCTGCGGCCACCGCCGCCACCCGACGACTTCCGCTGCTGGCGGCACGACGGGCAGCGTGAGGGTTCATTGGTGAACCCCTTCTGCGCGTAAAACTCCTGTTCCCCAGCCGTAAACACGAACTCCATCCCACAATCCCGACATGTCAGAACCTTGTCTGCGTAGCTCATCGCTCGGAGACTCCTTGATACGAAAACGGATCATCCAATTGTCTTCGGGGCTTGGAAACCACTGAGCGAACGAGCACGCGTCCTGGGGCACAGGAGGAGATCTGAGGCATCGTGAGGACCAAACCTTTATTAAGACAACAGCGAGTATAGCATACCCCGCCCATGAGATCAAGTGGGAAGTTGATGCCTTGGCATCCTGATGCGGCAATTATATAACTGCATTAGGATGCCAAGACCATCAGTACCTACCAGGGTGTGCGCAATGTCGCCCCTTCGGATGCCGAAGAGACCAGCGCGGCATACCGGGCAAAGACGCCCGTCTCGTAGCGGGGTGGCGGCATTTGCCATGCAGCCAGGCGTTCCTGGATCTCGGCTGCCGGTACGAGCAGATTCACGGCACGCCCATCAATATCGATCTCGATTTCATCGCCATCGCGAACAGCGGCAATCGGGCCACCATAGGCAGCTTCCGGTGCCACATGGCCGAGCATCAGGCCACGGGTTGCCCCACTAAAGCGCCCATCGGTCAGCAACGCTACCGTCTCGCCCATCCCCTCGCCGACGATCGCCGCCGTCACGCCGAGCATTTCGCGCATGCCCGGCCCGCCACGCGGCCCTTCATAGCGAATAACAACCACATCGCCCGGCGTAATACGCCCTTCAGTGACGGCCGCCATCGCCTGTTCTTCCGAGTCGAACACCCGCGCCGGGCCGCGGTGGTAGGTACGCTCGTGGCCGGCAACCTTCACCACCGCCCCTTCGGGTGCCAGGCTGCCACGCAGTATTACCAGGCCACCAGTCGCCTTGACTGGATTATCAAGCGGCCGGATCACATCTTGCCCAACCGTCTCGACGGCACTCTCGGCCTCTTCTGCCAGTGTACGCCCACTGACGGTTAGCGTATCGCCGTTGGCATACCCACCCTGCACCAGGCGTTGGGCGATCACCTGAATACCACCGGCGCGATCGACTTCGACGGCGCTATACTTTCCGCCTGGCATCAGATCGGCCAGCAATGGTGTGCGATCACTAATAGTGTTGAAGTCGTCAATCGCCAGATCGACACCAACTTCACGTGCCAGCGCCAGCAGATGCAGCACTGCATTGGTCGAACCACCAGTCGCCGCAACACTAGCGATCGCATTATCGAACGCCTGGCGTGTCAGAATATCACGTGGCTTCAGATCGCGGCGCAACAGATCCATGATCTGCTCACCGACGCGCACGCCGATCTTGTCGCGCCGTGGATCAACGGCCGGTGCCGATGCTGTGCCCATCTGCGAGAGCCCGATCACCTCCATGACCGTCGCCATGGTATTGGCGGTATATTGGCCGCCACATGCTCCCGGGCCGGGGCATGCCACATCTTCAATCTCCTTCAGCTCTTCGTCGCTGATCTTGCCGGCTGCATTGGCACCAATCGCCTCGAAGACATGCTGGATCGTCAGATCACGGCCGCGCCAGCGGCCAGGCATGATCGTACCGCCATACAGCACAATACTGGGGATATTCAAGCGTGCCAACCCCATCGCCGCCCCGGGAATGGTCTTATCGCACGCCACCAGCGCTATCATGGCATCGAAGAGATACGAACGCCCCATGAGTTCGATCGAGTCGGCGATCACCTCGCGGCTGATCAGCGACCCTTTCATCCCCTCGGTGCCCATCGTTACCCCATCGCTTACCGCGACGGTGTTAAACTCCATGGGGGTGCCGCCGGCGGCACGCACCCCTTCCTTCACCTTGGCCGCCAGCAACCGCAGATTAAAGTTGCACGGCATCGTCTCGATCCAGGTATTGGCGATACCGATGATTGGCCGTGCCAGATCATCGTCAGTGAAACCGATCGCCTTCAGCATCGAACGCGCTGCAGCACGATTGCGCCCATTGGTCAGCACATGGCTACGCGGCTTGAGGCTGTCCGTCATCGCCGGAATCCTTTCTCAATGCAATCGGAGCTTCTAGAGGCCGGCAGTGCAGCGACCGGCACAGATCACAGGCACACCCTAGCTACGTGCCAACTCATCCCCACGCCAGCGGATATTGCCGCGCAGCAACAGATTCGAAGAGTTCAGC
Organism: uncultured Chloroflexota bacterium; assembly: GCA_937859575.1. GTDB lineage: Bacteria > Chloroflexota > Chloroflexia > Chloroflexales > Roseiflexaceae > CALLZL01. Next base: position 5,319 of record CALLZL010000481.1, on the reverse strand, counting down.
TTATAGGCCAGATCCTGTGCCAGATTCCGCATGACGGTATAGCCGATATGAGGATTTTCGCGGCAGAGCGTACTGAAGTCGATCTCGCGAATCACGATCAGCGTCGTCTGTTCGACCGCCGCCACCGACGCCGAGCGAGAGGCACCGCCGAGCAGTGCCCCTTCACCAAAACATTGCCCGGCATACAAGGTATTGATCGTCGACGGCACAATACTGCCGTCGGCGGCACGCGTGTTGATCATCACACGCACACACCCCTCGTGGATGATATACATCTCGGTGCCGCTGTCGCCTTCGCTGAAGACGGTTAAGCCGGCACCAACACGCGCCGCCCGGCAGATCGCAACGACCCTCGCCAACTCATCGTCCGCCAGCCCGGTAAACAGCTCCGCCTGCCGCAGATTGTCGATGACACGGGTGGACATGATTGTTCCTTTGCAATGGGAAGCTTTGAATATGCTATAGTATAGCACCATACCAATCAGAGGCATTCAAGGAAAGTGATCGAATGGGTAAGCAAGCACGCATGAAACGTCAGCGCCGCGAGCAGGCAAACTATGTCGCCTCGCTCACGGCCTGCGAAGGAACATGGCTCGAACGCGCTCCTGATACGGCCGAGCAAGAGCGCATCCGCAGTACCGATCAGATGCTGCGTGGTTTCCGAACGCAAGCCGCCGAGCTTGGCAATAATCGTGAAGAGTTTAATCGCTTCAGCCTCGATATCTTCCGCGAAGAGCGCTGGGCACCACTCTACCTCGACGACTGGGTGATCGAGACGGTGATCGAAGAGGTTGGCGAGCCGCCGGTCGTCACCGATCCGGATGATCTTTCGTTCAGTAATTATCTGTTACAGGCGCTCGGTGCGATCGCCACCAGCCGCTTCCGCCGCGCAATGGCCGAACAGGCACGCCGCTTTCTGCCGATCTACCTTGGCGAAGGGCGCAATAAAGAGGCACTGGCGATCGGCCACAACGCCTACATGACGGTCATGAGCGAAGCGGCGACTCCGCTGCTTGTGCAGACGCTCGTCGGCGGTCTGGCGCGCTACTATGAGTCGCTCGATGAGGAAGAAGCCGTCGAAGCTGACGGAAACCAGGCATAACGATTCGAATGGCCTCCAGATCGATCGGCAGTGCTGACGGATCTGGAGGCCTTTGGCATGGGGCAATGCCCAACATACTCAGGCCGGCGCGATCTTCGCCCCGCGCTCAATCGCCTGAATGCTGAACAACAACGCCCGTGGTAGATGGAAAAACCCCTTGTAGTTACCACCCTTGCTCATCAGTGCCGGGCGGCCGCTCCGATCAAGATAGCCGAACCATTCGCCATGATCCGGATCAGCAAAATGCTCGAAGCTGTATGCATCGACCCGCTCGAGCCAGTTGAGCCAGCGCTGCTCGCCAGTACGCATAGCGGCCAAGACCAGCGCATAGATCGCTTCGGTATGCGGCCACCAGAGCTTCATGTTGGCTTCGAGCTGTAGTGTAGGCCGGCCGGCGATATCCATAAAATAGTACAACCCACCATACTCGGCATCCCAACCATATTCCAGCGACCCTTCGAGCGTGTCGAGCGCTAGCTGCTCATGGAAAGCACTCGGCACAAAATCGAGCATGTGCAATAAGAACCAGGCCACCTCAATTGCATGCCCGGGGTTAAAGAGCCGCCCTTCCGGCCACTGCTGCATGTCGCGCCCATCGAGGGCGACATTCTCGATCAGAATGCGCCGCCCGGCATCATAATGCTTGACGACCCCTTCCATGGCACGGCGAATGACATCCAGATAGCGTGGATCATCATCAAACCGGGCCAGCTCGATCGCCATACTGGCCAGCACCATCACATTCGCCAGATTACTGACCGGCGGATTACCGGCCAGCACTGGCCGATCAAGCAACGACGGATCCGCGATCCAGCGCTCGATCGCCCAGAAGAGCTCAATCGCCTCGGTTTTGATTGCTGCGTCGCCGGTGGCCCGTGCGTATTCGAGCAGGCCAAGCATCACAAACACCGCAGCGTAGGGCTTGCGTTGAAAGAAGAATGGTTGGCCCTGTTGCGTCAGGCTAAAATAGTACCGGCCGCGTTCATCGCGCGCATACCGACGCACATACTCACACACCAGAGTCGCTGCATCGAGGTATTCCTGCCGCGCTTCGTATTCGTTATACAAACGCGCAAACATCCAGATCGCACGACCCTGAAGCCAGATATACTTCTTGGTATCATAGACACTACCGTCGCGATCAAGGCAGGTGAAACTCCCACCATGCGCCCGATCCAGCCCATGCGTGAGCCAGAATGGAATTACCGACTCATCGAGCTGACGGCGATAGCGTGCGGCATACGTTGAAAGCATAGCACCTCGCAATAAAGCATTCGGCGCCGCGCCCGGCTTACGCCCTGCACCGGCCGGCATTGTGCAATCACAACGCTGATCTCACAGCAGCCGCCGATGCTCGACCGCAATACAACGGTTCATGATGATCGGTACACCTGCCGCTGCGGCACGTTCGGCCGCCGGCGCACTGAAAACGCCAAGCTGCATCCAGATCCCACCGGCCTGCCGGGCAATTGCGGTATCGACCACTTCGGCCACATATTCGGAACGACGGAAGATATTGACGAGATCGATCGATTCAGCAACATCCTGCAGGCCGGCATATGGTTGTTCGCCAAGCACCGGCCCGCGCAGATTGGGGTTGACCGGGATGATGCGATAGCCGTGGCGTTGCATGTATGCGGCAACCGAATGTGAATCTCGGTATGGATTAGCGCTCAGGCCCACAACGGCTATCGTACGCACACGCTGAAGTAATGCGCGTAACTCATCATCTGTCATTGGGGTACCTTATCCTTGCTGATCAAGCCGCCGTTGGATCTCAGCAACGATGGCATCGGGATCAGGATGCTGACCGGTCGCAGCCTTTGAATGAACCAGATCACCATCAATGATCACTTCGTGCCGCCCACCCGATGATGGCAGCAGCACAAGACGAGCAATGCGGGCACCGAAGGTATTGAGGATCTTGTCCGTCAGACTGACGGCACGCGGTGCGTATGTTCACTTGGTGCAAAATTCGATCGAGATCTCCATGGTATTCCTCCTTACTTACACTGAATCTTCTCACACATATCTTAGCGTTTTTCCGCAAACCATGCGCGTGCAGTAGCAGCATCACGCGTAATCTGGGCAATCAATGCGGCGATCCCGTCGAACTTCTGCTCACCGCGTAGCCGGGCATGAAACTCAAGTCGTAGTGTTTCGCCATACAGATCACCACTGAAATCAAGCAGATGAGCTTCGAGCATTCGTCTGGTTCCATCAAAGGTCGGCCGAACACCAATGTTGGTCACGGCCGGCAGGCGCACTGCACCACGCACAACTGTGCAGACATACACCCCATTGGCGGGCAGGATCTGGTTTGGCGCACAGGCGATATTAGCGGTTGGAAAGCCGATGGTACGGCCACGTCGATCCCCCTCGACAACCAGACCCGTCACGCTAAACGGCCGCCCGAGCAGTTGAGCCGTCACGGCGACATCCCCCCCTGCCAGTGCCGCTCGCACCGCCGTCGAGCTGATCTCGCCGTCTTCGACCAGATAGCGATCAACCGGGTGGACACTATAGCCAAACTCGCGCCCAATTGCAGTTAGCCGTTCGAGCGTTCCTTCGCGCCGCCGACCAAGCGCGAAATCCCAGCCGACCCATAATTCTCGCAGCGGCACCGCCGCACAGATACGTGCCATAAACTCCGATGCGCCGAGCTCTTTCAGTTCGTTGGTGAATGGTACGATGATCGTACGATCAACCCCCAACACTGCAATCTGTGCCAGCCGCTCTTCCAGGCTTGTCACGAGCAGTAATTCGCGATCCGGCCGAATAATCAGATCCGGATGTGGATCGAAGGTCAGTACAACAGCCTCGGCCGCCATTTCACGCGCCCGTGCAACCATGCTTCCGATCAGATGTTGATGCCCACGATGAACGCCATCAAACACGCCAATCGTCATCACCGCCGGCCGTTCGGAAGTTCCCGCTTTCAGATCGTCGGTATGTATCATGACTCCGACCAGTTCAATACTTTCAATGATCGCCAGACTTCCCCATCACGCTGCAGTAATGCTACCAGTGTACCATCTTCCGCGTGGGCCCGTAATCGATCGTGGGTGGCGGCAGCCAGAGCAACCGGCCGCCCATTGCGCACCAGTGCCACCAGCGCAGCGTCGAGTGTCACCAGCGGCCAATCAGCCACCGCCTGCACCGGCTCGATCAGCCATGCTGCTGCCGCTGCCGGATTTTCGATCTGTGCTAATGGAACCGCAGCCTCGATCGTAAAAGCACCTACCGCAGTACGCCGCAGTGCCTGCAGATGGCCACCACACTCAAGCGCAGCCCCGATATCCCGTGCCAACGACCGAATATACGTTCCTTTACTACACACGATATCGAGCATGATGCGCGGCGGATCGTATGCCAGCAAATCCAACCGTTCGATTGTCACCCGGCGTGGTGTCCGTTCGACGATCACACCAGCCCGTGCCAGTTCGTGCAATCGGCGGCCTTCGTGATGCAGCGCTGCATACATCGGCGGCCCCTGCATGAGCACCCCACGAAACGCCGCCAGGCTCGCCGCAATATCTTCATCGGCCAGCGCCGGTACCGGCACATGGCGGATGACTTCCCCCTCGGCGTCGTCGGTGGTGGTGCTCACACCCAGGCGTACTTCAGCAAGATAGCGCTTTGTTGTGGCATCCTGCACAAACTCGATCAACCGGGTAGCCTGCCCGATCCCCACCACCAGCACGCCGGTAGCAGCCGGATCAAGTGTACCCGCATGGCCGATACGCCGCCGGCCAAGCACCCGGCGAAGCCGGGCTACGACATCATGCGAAGTCATACCGGCCGGCTTGTCGATATTGAGGAAACCGTGCATCGCTACCCAGCTACCATGGCGCGCAAGAGCGGCACAACAATCTGCTCGGCCGCTGCCGGTACAAGCTGCAGCGTAGCCCCTGCCGCCTGGGCATGCCCACCACCACCCCACTGCTGGGCAAAGTGCGCCACATTATGCGGCGGGCGCGAACGCAGGCTCAGCTTGGTCGTACCGTCGCCACGCTCCTTGAACAGCACACACGCGCCGATTCCGGCGATCCGTTGCATCACTCGCACGACTTCGTCGGCCGCCTCGTCCTCGGCTCCACTTGCCGCCATCATGGCATTGGTTACCGTCACCCAGGCAATATACTGATCATACTGCAGCCCGGCCAGGGCCATACCGATCAGTGCGGCACTGCTGGCCGGCAATGCATAATAGACTT
>CALLZL010000480.1 GCA_937859575.1 uncultured Chloroflexota bacterium | reverse complement strand
TGCCGATAGTGCAGCGAACTGCGGCAGGCGGCGGGCAAGCCTGCCGGCGATAATCGGTGCGATCTGCGTGGCGTCGAGCTCGCCATGCGCCGGTAGCAACGGCTGATCGCGTTCGTCACGCTTCCCGACAATCCGCGGCCGTGTGCTATGGTGGTAGAGTGCATCGCGAATAAAGAGCTCGATGAATGGGCGCTTCTCTTCGATCACGACAATCTCTTCGAGGCCGGCGGCAAACTCACCGATCAGGGCTTCGTCGAGCGGAAAGATCATACCGAGTTGCAGCAGGCGTACCCCGGCCTGCGCCAGTGCGGCATCATCAAGGCCCAGCGCCAGCAGCGCCTCACGCAGTTCGGCATAGGTCTTGCCGGCGGCCACCAGGCCGATCCAGGCGTCGGGCGGATTGACGCGGATACGGTTCAGCTGATTGGCAGATGCAAAGGCCCGCGCTGCTACCAGCCGCCCTTCGTGGATCTCCTGTTCGAGCCTGAGCGAAGTCGGTGACCCGAGGGTATGGGTCTGTGTCGGCTGCCACGGGCGCCCATTGATCTGCAATGCGGGGGTCACAACCGCCGGCCGATCCTGCCCTACCTCGGCGGTGCCAAACTCATCGGCCAGCAGGTTGGTCAGCTTAAAACCGACCCAGAGCCCGCTATAGCGTGACAATGCATACCCCAGACGGCCAAAATCAAGGATCTGCTGGATGCTGCCCGGTGCCAGTATCGGCATCAGCGCATCATAGAGTGCCGGTTCGGAATGTGACGGCAGTGTTGATGATTTCGATCCCGGATCGTCGCCGGCGACCACCAGCACCCCGCCATGACGCCCGGTACCGGCAAAATTGGCATGTTTGAAGATGTCGCCGCTGCGATCGACACCGGGTGCCTTGCCGTACCACATACCGAAGACACCATCATACTTCGGTTCTGGGAAGAGATTGGCTGTCTGGCTTCCATACAGCATTGTTGCACCAAGATCCTCATTCACCCCTGGAATGAAGCGGATCTGGTGTTGTTCAAGCAAGGCAGCACTGCGTTCGAGTAAGAGATCGAAGCCAGCCAGCGGCGAACCGCGATACCCCGAGATCAGGCCGGCGGTGTTGAGGCCGGATCGTTGATCGGCGCGCCGCTGGTCGAGCAAGAGCCGGATGAGCGCCTGCACCCCCGATAACAGAATCGTTCCATCACGCTGGGTATACTTGGCATCCAGGCTGAATGTCGGCGGTGTGACCATCGGCTGCTCCTTGTCCATGTTACGCAGGCTGGCAGTGCCATTTTCGGAAGCGATGCGCGAGATTAGCGCGGCGACCGACGCTTACGCATGTCGCTCAGCGCCGGAATGCTGGCATACTGATCGGGTTGCACGGCATCCCAGTCGATTCCTGCCGGTTGTGGATGGGTGGTCTTTGTTTCGATCACCTCATCGGGTGTGATCACCCAGTCGAGCGCCGAGTCGTGCGGCATCATCGGCAGCCGATCGCCATCAACAACCTGTAGCGCATGCACCGTCGTGATGATCGGTGTCCCCGGGCGCACCAGGCCAAGTTCACGCAGCATCCCAAGTTCGAGGTCGGCAAATCCGGCCCCCTTGCCGGTGCGGCCACCACTCCGCGAAACCGCCACACATCCGGTGATCACCAGATCGATCGGCTGCATCTCTTCAAAAGCCACCAGTCTGCCGTGGTCGAGCGCACCCTGCCAGTGCGCCGCATCTGCCAGCGAAACTCCGCGTGCCGCAAGATCATCGGCACGCAGCTCAACAAAACAGCGCGCATCAACCAGCCGTGGCACCGCCATATAGAGCAGTTTACCCTCCTGCATCGCCCGTAGCCGCACCGGTGCCTGCGCCGTGTCGGGGTTGGCTTTGATGACGCGCGCACGCTGCCAGATCGGCAGGGTTGCCAGTTGTGCAGCTGCCTTGTCGGAGCCATGAAAATCAGGAATATGACCGAACGGATCCTTTGGTGATGCACTATTCGCTACCAGTGCCTGCCACACCTCGGCGCGCAGTTCGTCTTTGCCGCTGTGCCGGCCGCTCCATTCTGGCGTTGACATATGTCGTCTTCCTCTCTTGTCATGTAGCGATCGTGTCACACCCGCTCCAAAGAGATTCTATAATAGGGCCTTGCTGATACGAAAGGAACACCCGATGAAGATTGCCGTGACCGGCGGTGCCGGCCATATTGGTCGTGCGGTTGTTGCCGAACTTGTGACGCATGGCTTCCAGGTGGTGGTTGGCGATCGGCAGCATACGCCGCTTGCGGCACCGCTGCAGTTGATCGACTTCGAAGACCTGGGCCAGACAATCAGCCTGCTGGATGGCTGTGATGCCGTGGTACACACGGCAGCGGTGCCGCGACCGGGTGGCCTGCCGGATCATGTCCTGTTCCGCAGCAACATGACAACCCTGTTCAATGTGCTGGAGGCCTGCCGCCTGCTTGGCATCCGGCGCTTTATCTGGACATCAAGTATGTCGGTGCTTGGCATGCCCTTCAATTACCGGCCGATCACACCCGATTACCTGCCCTTCGACGAACAGCATCGCCATGATGCCCAGGATCCCTATGCGCTGTCCAAAAGCCTCGGCGAGCAACTGGTGGCTGCCTATGCCGCCCGCTGCGACCTGATCGCCTTCAGCCTGCGGGTGGTCTGGGCGCATACCCCGGCCACCTTCGCCCGCGATCTCCGGCCATTCTGGGATGCTCCCGCCGGGGGGGCCGCCAATCTCTGGAGCTATGTCGATACCCGCGACTGCGGTCAGGCGGTGCGCCTGGCATTGCAGTGCCGCGTACCGGCCGGCCATTACCCGTGTTTTATCAGCGCCGCCGATACCTGCATGCCGATAGCAACCCGCCGTCTGCTGGCCGAACATTTGCCGCACGCACCTTCGCCTGCGGCAACACTGGCCGAATATGGCAGCCTCTTCGATATCAGTCGTGCCCGTTCTCTGCTGGGCTACGAGCCGCAGTACCACTGGCGTGATTATTGATTTTGCCTTGCCGCCCGAGGGGTATGATTTTCTCACACCCC
>CALLZL010000479.1 GCA_937859575.1 uncultured Chloroflexota bacterium | reverse complement strand
TATTGGCATCATCGGCGCAGGCTACCCTGGCATGGCGGGGGGTGGCGAAAGCTGCCACTCGTGCATGGCGCAACTCAAGCTGCGCAACCTGCTGAAAGAACTCGGCATCTTTCGGGTTGGAGCCCGGCCACCCCCCCTCGATATAATGCACCCCAAGCGCATCGAGTTCGCGGGCGATCTTCAGTTTATCGGCGACCGAGAGCGAGAGCCCTTCGCGCTGCGTACCGTCGCGCAGCGTGGTGTCGTACAAGAGAATATGCACTGGTTACTCCTTTGTCAGGTAGATAAGCGATGTTCGACAACACCGCCTGATTCCGCTGCCCGCTACGAGCATGAGCGAACAACCGTCATAGGTAACGAGTGCAAATAACCGGCAGCAGGGGCGCACCATTGCGCCTGCCTGCCGCCGTGACAACCTTTCCGTAGTGCTGCATCAGTCATTTCCTCTAGTGCTGTTCGATTGCCGGCGTTGCATGCCAGCATGGATAGCTGCCAAAAATCTTCATCAGGCCAACTTTGTTGCGTACCCGTTCGAGCGCCGCAGCAACATTCGGCTCGCTGCGGTGGCCGTTGATATCGACCAGAAAGATATATTCGCCGAGGACATCCTTCGACGGGCGTGATTCGAGTTTCGACATGTTCAAGCCGGCCTCGGCAAACTCTTGCAAAGTGCTGACCAGAATGCCAGGCCGATCACGTTCACCAAACCCGAAACAGAGGCTTGTCTTGTCATCCCCGGTCGGCGGGCTATCTTCCTGACTCAACAGGATGAAACGCGTCACATTGCCCGAGCGATCCTGAATGTCACGCGCAATCACGGTTGCCCCGGTAAGCTCTGCAGCGCGAAGGGTGCTGATCGCCGCTGCCGGGCGCTCGTCGGCAAGCGCCTCGGCCGGGGCAGCACTATTGCTGAGCGAGGCGATCGTTGCGATCCCCGGCAACACACGATCGATAAAGCGGCGACACTGCCCCAGTGATTGCGGATGGCCGTAGAGCACCTTGACCTGCGCCAACGACATGCCGCTACGCGCCACCAGATAGTGCTGAATTGGGATCACCGTCTCGCCCGCAATACGCAGGTCGGTTTCGTGGATCAGCAGATCCAGCGTAGTGGTGACACTCCCCTCGATCACATTTTCGATTGGCAAAACACCCATAGTAGCCGCGCCGGTTTCGACGGCTGTTACAACAGCCGGCATGCTGGCCAACGGCAGATACTCGGCAGCGGCACCACCATAGGCAATCGCGGCGATCTCGCTATACGATCCCGGTGGGCCAAGGTACGCAAACGTTGTCACTCTTCCACCGCATTCTGGCCGAACAGATCGACTGCGTAGGTTGGTGTGTTGCGATCATAGCCGGCGGCATAGGCGGCGGCTTCGGCACTCAGGCGCTCCTGGCGCGCTGCAAGCATACGGTTGAGTGCACTCATGTATGCCTCGGCGGCGGCGACGATCGTATCGGTGTTGATACTATGACCGCTATAGATCTGCGGGCCACGGTGGCGGCCAATGCGGAATTCGGCTGGCGGAGCCTCGCTACCGACCTCCTTGATCCGTACCGATACCTCGGCAACTGCGTCGATCCCTTCGGTCACGGCCTTGATCGAAAACTCCAGCAGTTCGGTCGGGCGTTCGACAATCCGATCGATCGCTTTATAGATCGCATCGACCGGCCCGGTGCCATGGGCTGCTGTAGTATGCTCATTGCCGTCGGGGTCCGTCAGCCGCACCGTCGCTACCGGTGTCACACCGGTGCCGCATGTCACCTGCACATGGTCGAGGCGATACACTTCGGGGGTATGCTGGGCTTCGCCGGCGATCAGCACTTCGATATCGCGGTCGTCGATCACCTTCTTCTTATCGCACAGATCTTTGAATCGCCGGAAGATATTCTGAAACTCTTCTTCACTATCAAACTCATACCCCATGGCTGCCAGTTTGGTGCGGAAGGCATTACGCCCGCTATGCTTGCCCAACACCAGTTCGTTGCCATCGAGCCCGATCGTCGTTGCATCCATGATCTCATAGGTCATGCGATTCTTCAGAATGCCATCCTGATGAATACCCGACTCATGGGCAAAGGCGTTGGCGCCGACAATCGCCTTGTTGGGGGGCACCGGCATGGCGGTTATGGTGCTAATCAGGCGGCTGGCACGCGCAAGTTCGCGAGTATTGATCTGGGTATCGATATTGAAGAACTGGCGGCGCGTCTTCAGTGCCATGGTCACCTCTTCGAGCGATGCGTTACCGGCACGTTCGCCAATGCCGTTGATCGTACACTCGATCTGGCGTGCCCCGGCACGAACACCAGCCAGGCTGTTCGCCACCGCCATGCCCAGGTCGTCGTGGCAGTGGGTTGAAATCGTCACCTGCTCGGCTCCGGGAACATGCGTATAGATACCGGCAATCAGAGCCGCATACTCTTCCGGGGTAGTATAGCCGACGGTATCGGGAATATTGAGGGTGGTTGCACCTGCTTCGACCCCCGCCGCCAGCATACGGTACATATATTCCGGCTCCGAACGGGTCGCGTCCATGGGCGAGAACTCGACATCATCGCACAGCGAGCGGGCATAACGCACCGACTCGCGGGCACGGTTGAGGATCTCTTCACGGTTCGAACGGAACTGATGCTCGATATGAATATCGGAGGAGGAGATGAAGGTGTGGATGCGTTTCTTCGCCGCCGGCTGGATCGCCGTCCAGGCTTTGTCGATGTCTTCACGGTTGGCCCGGGCAAGCGCGGCAATGACCGGGCCATCGGGGGTGCCGATCTCGCCGGCAATCTGGTGTACGGCAGCCCAGTCGCCGGGGGAGGCCGCCGGGAAGCCGGCTTCGATAATATCGACCTTCAGCCGCGCCAGTTGCCGCGCAACCTCCAGTTTCTCCTCCAGGGTCATGGTACACCCCGGCGCCTGCTCGCCATCGCGCAGTGTCGTGTCGAAGATGCGTACGTGGTCTTCCATGGTCGCTAGCCTCCTCGTGGAAAGAACAAGAGAACAAGAGAACAAGAGAACAAGAGAACAAGAGAACAAGAGAACAAAAGAACAAGAGAGCAAGAGAACAAAAGAACTCAAAAGAATAGACTAATCTGGCTTCACGTAATCTTCCTCAATGAATGGAAATGGTGGCAGAAGCATATTTGAGACATAAGAATCAAATTGTTCTTCACGAATCGATGTTTTACTATCACGATCGGCTTCGCCAAGCGAACGGATTTTGGTTGTTAATAATCCGATAACCTGTGAACACCGATTGTGCAGTTCTCTTTCCTCTTCCTCGCTTAGCAACTCTTCACGGCGCATGAGATCGAGCCAGCTATCTGTCTCTGTTGCCGAGCCGCGTGCAATTAGCAGATGGTTTCGGTGCGCGCCGAGCGAAAATCTGCCATGCCCTTCTGCAATATTCGCACTGACTGATGTGGCAGATGCGATGATTTGCCGGGCAATAATACCTGAAGCCCAGTTTTGAGGCAGTCGTTTTGTGATTTGGATAATCCTATGCGCGAGATCCTGCGCACGTTGCCACAGGATAAGGTTACGATAAGAATATCTATCACTCACGACTGCCCCTCCACTATGCCCTGTTCCTCTGTTCCTCTGTTCCTCTGTTCCTCTGTTCCTCTGTTCCTCTGTTCC
>CALLZL010000478.1 GCA_937859575.1 uncultured Chloroflexota bacterium | reverse complement strand
ATTCTCGGTGACACTCGCTACTGCCGGGATGGTATTCCTGTTTCAGCAGGCGTTTGCTCCGAACGTCAGTGAATTCAACGCTACCGGCTATACCTTCCTGTGCTTCCTGACTGCCCTTGGCGTACTTGAGCTCTGGCTGCTGGTGTTGCCACTGCCGCTGCGCCTGTGGGATTGGGGCCTGCGCTCACGGCGCAACCATACTGCCGACGCCGATGTACCGGGGATCGTGCGTACCTGATCCTAGGTAAATGCCGCCAGTACCGGCACGCTCACCCGATTGATCACCCGGGCGGTGGTGGTGCCAAAGAGAATATCGGCAGTACTGCGCGGCCCATGGGTTGCCATGACGATCAGGTCGATCGCATGATTGGCGGTATAGGCAGCGATCTGTGTATGGGCTCGACCCTCGGCATACCCGGCAGTAACGGCAATATCTGCGGCCTCGGCACGCGCCGCAAGAGCCGCCAGCTGCTGCTTGTCGATCTCATAGAGTTCGCGCGGCGTCCGTGCCGCTGCCCGGCGTCCGGTGTCGATCTCGGCCGGCAGCAGCCGATCATCACCATAGACATGCAGCAGGTGCAGCTCGGCACCTAATCGGCGGCAGAGTGCAATCGTGTCGTCAAGCAATGCTTCCGAGCGCGGCGCGAGATCAACGGGAAACAGGATGCGCCGGATCGACTCACGAGCCTGCCGGCCAAGTGCCAGCAACGGGAGCGGCCCATCAAGCAGCAGGCGCTCGTGATGGTTCGGCTGCAGGATGCGCTTCAGGCCCGAGTTGCGTGTCGGCAGTACGGCAACCATCCCGCCGCCGTTGGCCGCCGCCGCACGCAACAGCGGGCGTAGCTGCGCCGGGCGAAGTACGTCGATCGGTGTCGACTGCAGTGCTTCCGGGAGCGCAGTGCGGATCTGAACGGCATATTTCGGCAGCAGGACATCCTGGGTGGCACGCGGTACCTGCACAATCAGGCGCAGTTGGCAGCCGAATGCATCGGCATAGGCCTGGAGTTGCGGTATCGCCGCCCGTATTGCCGGCTGACCGTTCGTGATGAATAGAATCGGCCCGTTGATCTGTGGCATATGTAAACCCCCGCATACAAGAAGGCTTGTAAAGCTATTGTATAGGTGTTGTGCAGATTTACACAACTCATATCAAAGATTATAATACAGATACAATTTACACTCAAAAAGAACACATCATGTATACTGCCGAACAGTTACAGCGCCGCGACGCCAGTCCCTGGACGAAAGTTCAGGCGATCCTGGCACCTATCCAATTTCTGGTCTTCCTGATTAGTTTTGCCCTGGTTGTGCGCTATCTTGTGTATGGTGACGGGTTTCTGATCGCAACAATCAGTGTCTGGATCAAGATCGCACTCCTGTGGGCGATCACGATCACCGGCATGATCTGGGAAAAAGAGATCTTTGGTCATTATTTTATGGCACGCGAGTTCTTCTGGGAGGATCTCGGCAATCTGGTGGCGATTATCAGCCACAATCTCTATTTTGTTGCACAGGCATTGCACTGGTCGGATCGTTCGCTCATGCTGCTGATGCTGGTGGCATACTGCACCTACCTGATCAACTGCGGCCAGTTCATCTGGCGTGGGATCCAGGCCGGCAAGCAGCGCCGCGCACAGCGCCAACAGGCGGTACTCTCATGAACACGACCCGTGCGGTGGTCATTAGTGCGCCACAGCAACTCGATCTGCAAACCGTCGAACTGACGCCGGTGGGTGACGATGATCTCGTGGTAGAGACCTGCTACACGTCGATCAGCTCCGGCACCGAGCGTATGTTACTGGCCGGGCGCATGCCGCACCCAATGCTTCAATTCCCGGTGATTCCGGGCTACGAGACAGTTGGGCGCGTGGTAGAGCTCGGCAGGAATGTGCCGCTCGAACTCCACGGGCAACTGGTGTATGTCGGCGGTGCCCGCTGCTTTCAGGGGGTGAACCCGGCCTGGGGCGGCCAATCGGCAATACTGATCACCGACTTTCGGCGTGTCGTTCCACTTGGCGCAGTTCCTGCCGATCAGGGGGTGTTGCTGGCACTTGCCGCTACCGCACTGCATGGCATCGATCTGCTGGCACCGGCCGCCGACAACCGTACCCTGGTGTTGGGTCAGGGGCCGGTTGGCCAGATCGCCGCCCGCCTCGCTCGTTCGCATGGCGCATGGGTTGCCGTCAGCGATCGCGTACCGGGCCGCCTCGAGCGCAGTCACGCCGACATCCGGATCGATGTCGGTCAGACCACCCTCAGTAGTGCTATCGAAGCGCCGGTTGATATGATCATCGAGGCGACCGGATCGATGGCGGCACTGGCAGAGGCTCTGCCGCTGCTCGCCGATGGCGGCACGATCCTGTTACTCGGTTACTACGACGAACTACGGCTACCGTATATGCCGTTGTTTCTCAAGCAGGTACGGCTGCTTACCGCACGCGAATGGGCCGCCGGCGATCTGGTGCGTTGCCGCGATATGATGGCCCTGGGAACCTTGCAGGTTGGTGAACTGATCAGCCATCACATGCCGATCGAACAGTTTGCCGCCGCTTACCATATCGCACTTGAGGAACCAGAATGCCTCAAGCTGGTACTTTCCTGGAGCTGACGAGCGGCATTGCGCGCTACGTGCTGCGCGCAATCAACCGTTTGCTTGTATCCGGGCTGTATGCCC
>CALLZL010000477.1 GCA_937859575.1 uncultured Chloroflexota bacterium | reverse complement strand
GTTGACGGACGTTCTACACGGTAGCGCAAAGGGGTCGCCCCCAACGGACACAACAACCCCCCTTGCCCCCTCTCCCGCGTACGGGAGAGGGGGGTGTCGTTTTGGCATACTGATGCGGCAGCTTCGCTGCCGCATCAGTATGCCAAATATTCGCACCCTCCCCTCGCAGGGGATGGGGTACGGGGGTGGGGTATACAAGAAGTTGTCCGCACGAGGGCGATGCCGATCCGCTTCAGTGGATCGGCATCGCCCCACTTACATACTCCCGCTCCCAGAGCGCTACTGCATCGGCAATAAACGCTTCCACCTTACGCTCTTCCCCCTGCCAGCGCAACAACTCCGGCAGCCATTTGTGGCCAAAGGCGACATGCTGGCGTTCGTCGGCCATGTCGTAACTGACAAACTGTTCCGAGAGCCGATCGCCGAGCGCCTGATATTCACGCCGCCGAGCGCGCCGGTATTCGAACACATGGCTCTCGTTACCCATTGTGAGCATGGCATACTGTGTTGCCGGATCATACTGGCTGCGCCACGCATACACCTTCGTGTTCTGCGGGAAGTTTGTGTAGTCGAACCCATGCCGTGCCAACCACTCGATACCGAACTTGCAGTGACGCGTCTCGTCGTAGCAGTGGCGCGACAGATCATAGGTAAACTCCCAGCGCATTCCTGGTGTCAGGTAAAGCAGTAGCGCGCATGTTTCGGCCGCCAGCACCTCCTGAGCATAGTTGCGAAACTCATCGAAGCGCTGCCCGGCACGATCATCGGCGGCCGGCCGCACGATGCTGCTCATGTCGAGGCTGAAGCGCGCATCACGGGCAGCGCTGCGCGGTGCGCGAAACTCACGGCGGCATGCCGGCGCAACCGGCGCAGCACCACGCGCCTCAAGGCCGCCGGCACCACCGGCCGCATGCAATAACGCGGTGATGTATGCCTCCCATTCACCAGCCGGGTGCTGTGCCAACGCTGCCTGCCCCCAGGCAAGCTGTTCGCGCTCATCGAGTAGCGTATGCCGCAGATAGTAGCGCGTCGGTGCATCCGGATTCGCATAAGTCTGCGCGGCATGGCGCTCGTAGGCCGCCACTAACGACGGTTTGATAACGCGGAAGATACCGGCAAGGAAATCTTCGGCCGCTGGTGCATGGATCGCCTCTTGCATCAGCCGTTCGAGCGCCGGATCCTCAGGCGGGCGAAAGGCGGGCCGCTGCACTTCGCGCAGCCGCAGATAGAGCTGCTGTACATGCTGCGCATCCTCCCAGAGCAACCGCCCCATTTCGAGCTTGGTCTCCATGTGGGGCGTCGCCGGCAACCAGCCGGCCAGCATACGCACCAGTTCATGCTCGATATAACGGTAACGGTTGAGCAACCGCTGGTTCTCTTTGAAATCAACCGTCTCAGTTGGTTCCACAATCGTCAGCATCGTCGGGATCTCCTCTGTACGGTTAATGACGGCGGCGCACCACATCGCGCTGTGCAACCGTATCGGCCAGGTATTGTTTTGTCTCGTGTTCATCAAACCGATCCGGCGAGAAGGCACGAATATCAATACTGGTACGCCCATCGGCAACATACTCGGCCAGGAGCATGCCACTCACCGGGTTGTAGGCAAAGCCGCCTGAGTGGAAGGCGACCCCAACAAACAGCCCGGGCAGCGCAGCGATCGGCCCGATAATCGGCTCGCCATCACTGGCGAAGGTGAGCAAACCAACCTTTTCATGCTCCCAGGGTAGGCCGGCAAGTGCCGGCACAAAACCGGCAAACCGTTGGTGCAATACCTGGTCGATCCCATCGGGCGCACGCAGGGCCGACATATGAAAGTCGCGTTCCGTCACCCTATACTCTGTGCGATCGGCGGTTTCGATCCCGGCCAG
>CALLZL010000476.1 GCA_937859575.1 uncultured Chloroflexota bacterium | reverse complement strand
GCTCTCGGTGCGCGGCAGCAGAAGCGGATCGCTCTGCAAACTCTGCAGCCATGTAAGCCACTGTTCGGTGCCGCTGCGCCCGCTGGTGCCGAGCACCAGTTGACCTTCGTCATCGAAGATGCGGCCGCCGAAGGCATACAGATAGCCCAGGGTGTTGTCGAGCGAGAGGTTGAGCGCCAGCCCCCAGATCGGGGTTGCCGCCTGTGGCGCACCCAGGCCACGCGCACGCTCGAACAGGGTTGCACTATCTTCGGGCGGGGAAAGAACATTCGCCGTGTTATAGAAGAGCGCCAGTGTATCAAAGCTGATCGGCACGCCATATAAGCGGGGGGTGCCATCGGCCGCCGCCGCACGTGCGCCGGCCACACTTACCGGTAGCAGCTGCGCGAGATCGTCGGCCGGTAGCTCTTCATCAAGCGGCAACAGCGCACCGGCCAGCGCCAGATCGCCGACCCAACTGTTCGGGATGAGCGCCATATGCGGCCCGCTGCCTGCATCGGCCGCCACGCGCATATCGCCGGCGAAGGCGGCCAACGGCACTGATTGCAGGCTAATACGGCCGGCAGGATATTCGCGGTTATAGCGTTCGACCAGCCGGCCGAGGGCCATGCGTTCGGAACCCGACCAGCCATGCCAGAGCAGCAGGGTGACACTGGTTGGTGCCGGTGTCGGCGAACTGGTGGGTATGGCAGGATCGGGAACACTCCCCTGGCTGCAGGCGGTCAGCAGCGCCAGGATCAGCAGCGCCAACAGGCGATCGGTCATGGTGCGTCGGGCAAGCAAGCTTACTCCAGTGAAAACACGGCGCGTGGCAGTTCGGCATAGTGTGCCATACCGTCGGCCTGATAGACATAGGTACGCTCTTCGGCGGTGGTTAGGGCATAATGGTGACCCTGATGGTCGATCGCCACCATACTCATGGCATTGGCGGTACCACGCATGATCGGCACCAGATCACGAAACGCTTCGAGGCATGCATCTTCGAGCGAATAGCCAAGCTTGAGGTAGAGCACGACACTGCGGGCGGTGCCGGCACGAATAGCAGCTTCGCCCCAGCCGGTGCAGGCAGCGGCACCATAGCGATCATCGGCATAATTGCCGGCCCCGATAATCGGCGAATCGCCGAGCCGGCCGGGATACTTCCAGGCCCAGCCACTGGTACTGACCGCCGATGCGATCCGGCCGGCACGATCCTGTGCCAGGAAGTTGACTGTGCCGGTCACATGTTCAGGATCGCTCGTCAGCCCGCCCGAACGTCGCAATAGCGCCGTCACAAGCTCGGGGACGCCGGCCCAATCAATCATTTCACGCCCTTCGATGCCGGCACGCCATGTCTGCTCGGCAGCAGGGGTCAGTAGTTGCTCACGCTGATAGCCGAGTTCAGCGGCAAAGCGTTCGGCTCCTTCGCCTACCAGCATGACATGCGGGAGCTCATCCATGATGTGCCGTGCTACACTGATTGCCGCACGATACCCCCGCAGTGCGCCGACCGTGCCGGCGCGCAGGCTGGTACCATCCATGATCGATGCGTCGAGCTCGACTTCACCAAGGAGATTGGGGTACCCACCATATCCGACCGAGTGATCTTCGGGGTTGTCTTCGACCAGGCGGGTAGCCGCCTCAACGGCATCCAGCGCCGTTCCGCCCTGCGCCAGGATCTCCCAGGCGGCTTCAATACCAACCGAACCATTTGAGCTTGCGATGACGATCATGAATGCTGCTCCGCAACATACGAACACAATGCTGCAAGTATAGCAGTTTTCGGTGGTTCGCTTGGTGCGGTGGCGGCACCTACCGGCAGCTCTTGGGCCTATGCCGCGATGGCATCGACGCATGCCCTGGCCGCGGCGCTGATGGCAGCCCAATCACGATGTACGACGGCGCGGGCGGCCACAAGATTACCGCCGATACCGACGGCGGCGGCACCGGCAGCGAGGTAGGAATGCGCATTATCGGCACTGATTCCGCCGGTCGGCACCACGCGCAAAAACGGGAGTGGTGCCAACAGATCGCGGATATACGACGGGCCGAAGCTGCGTGCCGGGAAGATCTTGATCATGTCGGCACCGGCTTCGTGGGCTGTCAGAGCCTCGGTCGGGGTCAGTGCACCGCACAAGATCGGCACAGCATGGGCAAGGCATGCCTCGATGACAGCCGGGCGCAGCGCCGGTGTGACGACAAACTGTGCACCGGCACTGATCGCGGCTGATGCAGCTGCAGGATCCAGCACCGTACCGACCCCCACCTGCATATGGTCGCCAAGGACACTGCGGGTAGCACTGATCGCCTCGTTGGCACCACTACCGGTCAGCGTGAATTCGACGGCCGTGATACCACCTGCAAGGAGTGCCCGTGCTACCTCGACGGCATGATCATACTGTTCGAGCCGCACGATTGCGACGATACGGCTCGCTGTTATGGCATCAAGAACTGGATCCGCCACAGCTATTCCTTTCAGTGTTGTAGCGCCAACGCGTGCTTAGAAAAAGAGGGCGTAAACCCCAGGAGCTTTAGCCCTGGGATATAAGCCCTTCGCTCGCTTCAGCCGCTTTAGTCGTGGACAGAACGGGCGTGCGGTAGTATACTGAGCACAGCTATATACTATAGGTGGTATATGGAACTGCGCCAAGTTAACAAGCCCTACCATACCGATCACAGTATTGTTTATAGTTGTCAGTACCACGTTCTCTTCTGTCCGAAGTATCGCCGCCAAGTGCTGACCGATGCGGTGGCTGCTCGGATGAAAGAATTGGTGCTGGCAAAGCAGGCAGACTACGGCTAGAGCGTTATCGAAATGGAGATCCTGCCCGATCATGTGCATCTCCTCCTCGACGTTGACCCACGAGCCGGAATTAATGTCGTTGTGGGCACGATCAAGGGCTTCACCTCCCACGAGCTACGCGACGAGTTCCCCTGGCTCAAGAAGCGGTTGCCAACTCTCTGGACGCGCAGCAAGTTCATCTCGACGGTTGGAGCCGTCACCCTTGATGGTGTCCAGCAGTACATCGAAAACCAGAAGGGCGTCTGATGCGTAAGGCGTTCAAATACCGCATCTACCTCACCAACGGCCAGCGACGCATCCTTGAGCAGCAACTTGAGCAGTGTCGTTGGGTGTATAACGAGACGCTGGCCCTGCGGAAGAACGCCTGGGAGCAGGAACAGCGTCGTGTCGATTGGTACGAGACCAAGCGGGCGCTGCCGCTGCTGAAAGACTCGCGCCCATCGTTGAAGCTGGTTCACAGTCAGGTGTTGCAAAACGTGACCGAGCGCGTCGAACTGGCCTTCAACGCCTTCTTCCGTCGTGTGAAGGCGGGTGAAAGCGCGGTCGGCTATCCCCGTTTCAAAGGCAGGGGACGCTACGACAGCGTCACCTATCCGCAATACGGCAACGGCGTGCGACTCGATGGTGAGCGGCTGATTCTCTCCAAAGTGGGAGCCGTGCCGGTCGTCCTGCATCGCCCCCTGGAAGGCACGCCCAAGACCGTGACGCTCACCCGGTCGCGCACGGGCAAGTGGTATGCCGGCTTCTCCTGCGAGGTGGAACCCCGCCCCCTGTCGCCTACTGATATGGTTGTGGGCGTGGATGTGGGACTGGCTTCGTTTGCCACGCTCTCGACGGGCGACGAGATTGACAACCCGCGCTGCTACCGACGCGACGAAGCTGACCTGAAGCGCGTGCAAAAGCTGAAAGACGTAGCGAAGAACGCGCAGCGGTGGGATGAGAACCGGCGCCGGAAGAAGGCGCTGGCACACATCCATGAGCGGATCGCCAACCGGCGGGCTGACTTTGCCCATAAAGAGAGCCGCAAGCTGGTCCATGCCTATCAGGTGATTGTATTTGAGGATCTGGCCCCAATGGAGATGGGGCGAAGCCGGGGGATGAGAAAAAGCATCTTGGATGTGGCCTGGAGCCAGTTCATCAGCATGACCATCGCCAAAGCGGAAGAAGCTGGGCGGCAGACCG
>CALLZL010000475.1 GCA_937859575.1 uncultured Chloroflexota bacterium | reverse complement strand
GAAATAAACTGGCTGAAGAGTGAGGTGAGTGCGAAGATACCGGCCAGAACCGCCAGTGGGCCGATGCTGCCAAGCGTACCGGTGATAGCGTCGGCGATGAAGATCATGCCACCGGTGATCTCGAGCGCAGTTGCCATCGGCAGCATCGCCGCAATCAGCACCAGGCTCTCCCAACTCATGGTGTTGTACACATCCTCGATCACCACACAGCGGGTCAGCACCATCAGCACGGCTGCCAACAGCACCGCTGTTACGGTCGGCAATGCTTCGATGGTAATAATCGCCAGCATGGCAACCATGATTGCCAGCGCCAGCGGCGCACGGCGCGTGTCGTAGCGGGCCGTCTCGACGCCGCGTGGTTCGCCGACGACGACGAAATCGTTGTGTTCGCGGCGCAGTTCGCCAATCTGTGCCCATGTCGCCTGCACCAGCAGCGTGTCGCCGAAGCGGAGTTCGGTCTGCGAGGTGAGGCCGCTTACCGGTTCGCCAAGCCGCATGATCGCCAGTACCGTCACACCATAGGTATCGCGGAAGCGTGCGTCACGCAGCGTACGGCCAATCAGGCGTGAACGCGGCGTGAGCAATACCTCGACAATC
Source organism: uncultured Chloroflexota bacterium (assembly GCA_937859575.1). GTDB lineage: Bacteria > Chloroflexota > Chloroflexia > Chloroflexales > Roseiflexaceae > CALLZL01. Next base: position 4,788 of record CALLZL010000475.1, on the reverse strand, counting down.
CCAAGCTCGCGGGCGATCAGGTTACCGGCGGCATCTTCCGCCGGCTGAATGCCGAGCAACTGCTCTTGCGCCAGCTGATTGACATGCTGCGAACTTCCCTTCACCACCAGAATATCGTCGGCCTGCAAGGGGGTGTCGGGCTGTGCCGGTTGGGTGGGTTGCTGGGCCTGGCGGCCATGCGCGGCATGCTGCAGCGCCAGGATGTTCACATGGTAGCGGGTGCGTAGTTCGGCCTGCGCCGGGGTCTGCCCGACAAGCGGTGATGCCTGGCGTACCCGCAGCCGGTAGAGGTTGCCGGGAAGCTGGTATGATTCGAGCAGGCTATTGACATCCGCTGGATCGCTCTCGGCCGCCAGTTCGGCAATACGGGTGCGATTGGGCAAGAGATGGCGCCCGATCAGCAGCATGTAGCCGATGCCGATCGCCATCATTAATGCGCCGACGGGGGTGAAACTAAAGAAGGCGAAGGGGGTGCCGGTAGCGGCACGCAGTTGATCGCTCACCACAATATTCGGCGGTGTGCCGATCAGGGTCAGCATGCCGCCGATCAGCGAGGCATATGCCAGCGGGATGAGCAGTTTGGCCGGGCTGATGCGTGCACTCTGCGCGACACTCACTACCACCGGCAGCATGACGGCGACCGTACCGGTTGAGCTGAGGAAGGCCGAGAGCAGCCCGGCAATCAGCATCACAGCCACAATGAACCGTGCCTCGCCGCCGCCCGCCAACCGCGACAACTGCCGCCCAAGGGCAGCGGCCACGCCGGTATGAAACAGCCCGGCCCCGACGACAAACAGCCCGGCAATTGTGAGAACGATCGAGTCGGCAAAACCGGCCAGTGCCTGGTTTGGTGTCAGGATGCCGCTCAGCAGCAGCGCCAGGAGCGCCATCAGCGCCACGAGATCGAGCCGCACTCGATCACTGATAAACAGAATGACCGTCACACTTAGAATACCGAAGACCGTGAGCATCTCAGGTGTCATGGTTCTGCTTTCGAGCTATGCGTGCGATGCCTGCTTAGTATAATTCGTTTCGGGCCACCGATGACCAGAAAAACCGACACATTCATCTTTATCACGATTTTTGTCGATATGCTCGGCTATGGGATCGTCGTGCCGCTGCTGCCGCTGTATGTCGAACGCCAGATGCCGGGCGGTACGATCGTCGGTCTGCTGACGGCGCTGTATGCATTGGCGCAGGCGATCGGCGGGCCATTTCTCAGCGGCCTGTCGGATCGCTTTGGCCGCCGGCCGCTGTTGCTCGGTTGCCTGGCCGGCACATGCCTGGCCTATCTGCTGCTTGGCCTGGCCGATACGCTGGTGCTGGTGGCGCTGGCGTTGCTGCTCGATGGTGCGACGGGCGGGAACTTGAGTATTGCACAGGCCTATATTGCCGATACCGCGCCGCCCGAGGCGCGTGCGGCCCGCTTCGGCCTGGTGAGTGTGGCGTTTGGGGTGGGGTTGATGGTCGGCCCGGCGCTTAGTAGTATGCTGAGCCTGGCCGGCCTGAGTGTTCCGGCATACGCGGCGGCGGCACTGGCGGCCGCCAATCTGGGCTTTGGCCTGCTGGTGCTGCCGGAATCCCTGCCGCCGGAGCGCCGTAGCCGCACACCGTTGCTGGCGCTCAATCCATTGCAGATCCTGCTGCGCGCTTTGCATGGCCCGGCACGCCCGATCCTGCTGACACTATTGCTGGTGAATCTGGCCTTTGCCGGCCTGCAGAGCCTGTTTCCGATCTTCAGCCGGGCACGCTTCGCCTGGGAAGCATCGACCAACGCGCTCTTCTATGCATTCGTCGGGGGGTGTGCGGTCGCGACGCAGGCGATCCTGTTGCCACGCCTGGTGCGGCACTTTGGCGAACGTCGGCTGGCGGCGGGCGGGATCGTGCTGCTGGCCGGCGGCATGCTTCTGATCGCCGGGGCGCCTGTTGCCTGGCTGCTCTTCCCGCTGGCGGCACTGCTTGCCGTTGGCACCAATCTGAGCATCCCATGCCTCAGTAGTATGCTTTCGGCTCGCTCGGCCGGCGAGGCGCAGGGGCAGGCTATGGCTGGTCTGCAGATCATCCTCAACCTGGCGCTGATCGGCGGCCCGCTCAGCGCCGGTATCGCCTACGACCGGATCAGCCCGGCGGCCCCGTTTTTGCTCGGCGCGCTCTGGGCAATCGCCGCCCTGCTGCCGCTGCGCCGGGGATGAGTACCGCAGCAATGCCGGCCACGAATCAGTTCACCACAAATGGATACTCGACCACTGCCGTCTGGCTGCCGTCGGAGCCATCGGCCTGGATATAGAGTGTATGCTCGCCGGGGGTCAGCCCGGTTATCTGGAGCACCTCGATCGCAAACCCCTCCTTCGTCTCGCTGAGCGAAGGTTCGTCGATACTGTAGCGATAGGTGTAGAATGTCGCATCTTCCAGCTTCGCACCCAGGATGCCGACGGTAAAGGTCGCCGGGATGGTATTGGTCGAAAAATCGGGTGGCAGTTGAATAAAGAGCACACTGATCTCGTTGACGGTAAACGCCTCGCTGTAGACCGCACTCTCGACGCCGTTGGCATCGATGTAGCGCATATAGATCGTATGATCGCCAACCGGCAGCAGCATCGGTGCTATCAGAATATTCGGCATACCGGTCGGGCTTCGGCCGGTGGAGGTCTGCGGATCGGGGTTGTCGATACTGAAAAGAATATCTTGTGCGGTGCTGGCTTCGGCAAAAATGAAGGTGAACTGGGTTCCGTTACTATACTGGGCGATATCAATATCGATAGTGCCGAACACCGTCTGTGCGCCGGCAAAGGCCGCCAGCGATCGGCGTGCTGTGTCGAGTTGTTGATCGGCCTGGAGCTTATCGATATAGTAGCGGCTGAAGAGTTGCTGTTCTTCGAGGCGTACCAGCGTTTCGAAGGCCTCGGTCTGGCGGTTGAGAATATCCTGGGTCGCGGTGGTTCCGATCGCCCGGGTATACTCCTCGCCAAGTGCGGCGAATACCGGCCCATACTGCGGTGCGCGTGTCGCAAGTGCATTCAGCCGTTCGAGCCGTTCTTGCGGTGTATCAAGCAGGGTGGCGATCATCAACTCCAGCGAGAGGTTCTGCGGATTGCGGTTAAGCAGATCACCGATGATCTGGCGGGTACGGGCGATCCCTTCGCTGGCGCGCAGCAGTGCGCTGTACTCCTTGAGTGGATCAACAAACTCCAGGTTGAAGCTCAGGTACCCTTCATAGGCGCGGATGGCATTGGCGGTATCGCCACGTAGCTGGTAGAGCCGGGCATTACTATACCACTCCTGCGGCGTTGCAGGATTCGCGATGATCGTGCCTTCGCCGCGCTGCAGCTCGGCAAACGCCTGTTGGATATCGGCAAACCCCTGCGCCTGCGCCGTTGCCGCAACTACCACTTGTGTCGCCGTTTCGCCGGTCGTCTCTTTGATTTCACCGACCTCCTGCTCGATATTGAGCAGCCTTGCCTGTATCTCGGCAATCGGCTCGATGTTTTCGGCCAGGTAGCCGCGCTCGGGGCCGGCGGCAAACACAACCGACCAGCCGCCGAAGATAATGGTTGAAGCACCGGCAATCACCAGCACTGCCGCAATCGGTGTTTCCCATGCCCGATCACCCTGCTGGCGGCGCAGCTTGAGGAAGCCAAAGAGCGCCGCCAGAGCGATGGCAAGCGAAAGCGCCATGATCCAGGGGGCGAAATTGCCCAGCGGAGCGACCACATCGGCAACAAACCCGCCGATGCTGCCGATAAGGCCAACCGGCGCGGCTGCGCGCATGCTTGCTTTGCGAACGGCTTCCATTGCGTTGTTGCTTTCATGCTATGCCGGGGTAACGGCATACGAAGCCGAAGCTGCCACATGCCGTTGCCCCGACGTGAGGCCTACCGGATTCCGGTCGATTCGCGCCCCAGCAGGCCGAGCAGCACCACATAGGGTGTGCCGATATTCTCGGGGTGGTATTCAAAACGTGCCCGCTCGAAGTGCTGGGTCAGATACTGGCGTCCATCGGTCGGGTTGGTCTCCATCGCAGCCGGTGAGAGCGGCAGGCCGAAGAGCGCCAGGCTCTCTTCCGGGCTCTTGCCGGGTCGGCCGTCAAACTCCAGGCCGTTGGCCGACCAGTAGGCGCGGAATTCGGGCGCGATAGCCTGGCCGGTGGCGGCAAAGTAGAACGGCATGTTCGGATCGCTCTTGGGGAAGGTGTTCCAGTCGCGCCCCGAGGCCGCCAGGAGATCAGCCCCAAGCCGCCCAAGTAGTACGTCGTATGGTCGCGCATTCTGTGGGTGGAGTTCGAGCCGGTTGCGTTCAAATACCTGTACCTGCAACGGCCGACCTTCTACCTGCTCGGTGAACTGTGGTGTGATCGGGTAGCCGAACACCGGTAGCCCGCCATTCTGATCCCAGTATTCGAGCAGCCGGCCGCAGACCTGGTGACCGGTTTCGGGGAAGGTACGGCACGGCCCACTCACCGGTGCCGGCTGTGGTGCTGGTACCGCCCCGCCGGCGGTATGGGTCAGGAAGACCGGTGCCGGGCCGACATCCAGGGTAAAACGGCCACCGTCGGCATTGATCGCCCGGGCACCGCCGTTGCGATCAACCAGGCGCCCCTGGCCGGCACTGGTAGCAATACTGATGCGCCCGCCACTGGTGGCCCAGAGCACATCGATCACCTCGCCGCCACGCGTAAAGCGTGCGCCGTACGCCTGTGGGCCGCTGATAGTTGTCAGGTCATCGAGGTAGATCGTGCCCGAACTGATGCTACTGTCGGGCTCATCATCGAGTACCAGCGCCACCACACTT
>CALLZL010000474.1 GCA_937859575.1 uncultured Chloroflexota bacterium | reverse complement strand
GGTTCGATTCTTGGGCGGTCGGCTCTTCGCGGGTGGCGTTCGGGTTTGGGAAGTTTTTCATGATGCATGTCCTTTCGTGTGTGATTACGCGGATAGTAGGCACGAAAAAACCGCCACAATGATGGGCGGTGTGCGATACAGCGAGCGAGCAATAGCTTGGGTCAGAGCGGCGAATCAGATTACTCGACCGGATCGTGCGTTGATGATCGGCTGACGGTTGCCACCGTTGTCACCGTTGACCGACGTGCTGGCGTTGTAGGACCAGGTGGTCTTGGCGTCGCCGGACGCGAGGGCATGACCGATAGAGCTGGGGGAGCGGGAGGCTGCGGGGCAGACGAACGTGGCATCGTCGGTAGATTCACCATGCGAGCGGGCGGAGAGGGTGGTCGTGGGGGCGCGGACATCATCAGCGCTGCGGCGTCACCCGGGTCGAGCACAAGACATTCACGCACCCGCACCTCAAAGGGGAATCGGGCGCGCTCCTCCTCGTTATGAGCTGTACAGCTCTGGAGTCGACCCTCGACCAGGATCTTCGCGTCTTGGAGCAGGTCGTTACAGCGTTCGGCAAGCGGCGTCCCCCAGGCAACCAGGCGAAAGCGATCCGCTGTGGTTGATTCGCGCGAATCGGTGCGGGCGCAGGTGAGGTAGAACGTGGTGCGCGGCTCGCCCTCGGCGGTGAACCGCATCTCGGGTTCGGCCGCTACCTGACCTGTGAGCATGATCTTGTTCAGATCGCGTGTTCCCATAGCAACTCCTTCTATACGGCCTGAGCGAGAGCTATCTGCTCAGACGTCACTATGAACTTCAGCCCGTTGCGTTGAGCGCCGGGCAGCGTGTGGCTATAGAACTCCGCAGCTCCAGGCGTCGCCACGATCAGCAGTTGGTCAGCCTGAGCGGTCGCCCAGTGCAGCAGTGATCGTCCGACTCCACGGCGCTGCGCTTCGGGCAGCACTTCAAGCCAATAGAGACAGGTCTCGCCGGCGTAGCGGCCTGCATCGATTGTGGCAACACATGCGATCCCGACGGCGTCGCGGTCGAGAAAAGCCACCGCCCAGCAGCCAAGGTGCTGTTGCCAGAGATGCAGTCGTCCGTCAATGCCGGCCACGCCAGGGTATTCCAGCGCGGACTCGGCAACGAAGCGGGCGATCAGCACCGCGGGAGGGCGGCCAGGAAGTAGACAGAGGCGGCTACTCATCACGTACCACCTCTCCAACAACGATGGTCTGGGCCACCTGCTGCGTACCTCGAGCCTTCGCTGGCTGCGGGCGCTGGCGTGACCGTCCCATGCGGGTGACTGCCCAGACGTAGAAGACGAACAGGCCCACCACGCAGAGCAGCGGTGTGCCAAAGACGACCGTCAGGACGGCGCCGACAATAATCCAGGCGACAAGCTCAGTCTGCCCAGTCAGCACCAGGCTACCAAGTATCGCGATGATGCTCAGCAGCACGGTACTAACCCACACGACCACCCGCAGTGCGAGTGGCCAGCGCCGGCGGGTTCCCGACTGAGGCGGCGACACGTGGGGCTGTATCGGCAATACACGGGGCTGCGTCAGCGGCTGGATTGGCTGATGGAGGATGGGAGGGCTCGGGCGTACCCGGGTCGGGGCACGTGAATCGGACCGGCGGCGCGTATTGCGCGGCACAATTGGGTCACTCGAATTGGGCATAGTATCGCTCCTTGCTATGCGATAGACACATGGTGATCCAGACCCGCAGCGCGGATCAGTGTCGGCGGAAGCTGGGCAATATAGGCGTGGAGTGGGCGCACCGTCGTGTGGAGAAGCCAGGTCAATGCAGCCGGGCCGTGTTTGACGAGGAATCCGTCCAGGTCTTCCTTCACGGCATCAGGTTCCAGTGGCAGGCTCAATACCAGCACCTGGAGACCAGCAGCTGCGAGAGTCAACCCGTGGCGGATAGTCCAGGCTTCTTCCGGGGTTAGTTGCTCGTTGCCCGCATCATCATTAGGGCGGCTGGAGCGCGCATCGTAGGCCAGAATGGCGACACGCACGCCACGGCGGCTCAGCGCAGTTGCCCACTCCGGGCGG
>CALLZL010000473.1 GCA_937859575.1 uncultured Chloroflexota bacterium | reverse complement strand
CGGCACCTTGATCGTCACATTGGGGGCGATCGGCGCCAGCCGGGCCGCCTCGGCACCGGTAAGGTTGCCGGCTACACCACGCGCCGGATCGCGCCCATTGATCGGCAGAAGCGCCAGATCGATCTGCCATGGTCGCAGGAGTTCCGCCATCCCTTCGTAACGCAGGGTATCGCCGCTATGATAGATCGTATGCGGGCCTGCCTGCACCAGCATGCCGATATATCGTTCGTGCTCCTCTTCATCCTGCTCGCGCTGTTCGTGGGCCGCCGGTACCGCATGCAACGTGAATGGCCCGACCGTCACCGCGAGTTGTTGGGTGATACCGATCAGACGTTCCACCGGCAGATCAAGCCGCTGTGCCGCAAATGTACGATTGGCAGCCGAAACGATGATTGCCAGCTGCGGGTTGGCGGCAAGTAACGGCAGCAAGGTTTCGGCATCGAGATGATCGGTATGATTATGGCTTGATGTAACTGCCGATACAAAATCAAGGCGTTCGGGTTGGATCGGAATCGCAGTCATACGAATATGTGGCCTGGGGGTTGCGGCATACTTATGCGTCAGCGAATCCGATAAGTACGGGTCGATCAACAGAAAAACACCCTGCCATGCCAGCAGAAAACCGCTCTGACCAAGCCACCAGAGCGATAAGACGTCGGGATCGGCACTGTGCATATTCGCCAGCAACTGGTCGTCACGCATCACCGGGGCCAGCAGTTCTCGCATAACATTGTTTCCTTTGCCGGCAGCTGTTACCGACTGTACGGCTTTGTTGCCGCATCCTGGCCGAGTGCCGCCAGCACATCGGCCAGTTCGGGTATGGTTGCGGCGTCTTTAAAATGTGCCAGGCGTGTATAGAGCTCGGCAGCCGCCAGGTGGAAACCGTCTGGCAGACCGGCGGCTGCAAAGGTTGCAGCGATCTCTTCCATTTCACCCGCAAAACGCCATGCTTTGGCCGTCGCCTGCCGGGCACGCCGCTCGGCTTGCGTGGCCAATACCGGGTCGTCGTGATCCCACTGTTCGCGCAGTGCCTGAGCGACCTGGTAGTGTTCGGCGGCAGCGAGAATAGCGGCCAGCAGGGCAGTAGTACCTTTGCTATACGCCGCATAACAGATCTTGAGTGCCGAGGCCTTGCCAATAGTGGCATCGAGCACACGTACTGCCAGCGGCCCGCTGCCGAAACAGGCCGCCACCTCGGCCACCCGTGGCCCGGCCAGGTAGAGTGCCGTGCCGGGTTGCCATGCCGGCCCACCAATAATACCGCCATCAACAAGGTCGATCCCGGCGGCCCCCGGCAGTCCGGCCAGGCGCCCTCCTGGTGGGGGGGCGTTTGGGTGGGCTGGGGGGTACGGGCCAGGAAACCCGGCCTAGTTCACCGCCTGTGCCACTGCTTCGGCCGCGTGTGGCGGGCAGACACTGATGATAAGCTGCGATTCACGGCACAGATCTGCCAGCGTTCCGGCATCAATCAGCCCATGTTCTGCGGCCCGCGCCGCCGTGGCCGGGCTGCGATCGGCCGCCACCCAACACACCAACTGCCCATTTCGGTGCAGGTTGGCGGCGATCGATACCCCCATTGCACCGGGGTGCAGGATCCCGATTCGGTATGTCGTCATGGCTCATGCCCCTTTCGTTCGTTTCAGTATAGCGGAAGTTGATAGCCGGAGAAACCATGCGGCCGCCCGTCCCTCTGATTATCGAAGCATTACCCAGGATTATACGATTACCTCTTGCGATTTGGCCCAGGAATGCTACGATAGCAACTGTTGCCATCTCATGGTACGGTTCTGGTGATGCGCACCACAACGGCCATGCCTATGGCACCGAAGGAGCGTACAATGCGGTTGAGAATCGCACTGCTGAGCCTCTTGCTGTTGGCGGGGTGTGGCGGCCTCGGGAATACCGCACCCACCCCAACCCCCGAAGTGCCCGAAGCGCCCGACATACTCCAGGTGGTGGCCGACGCCCGCGTCCTGCCGACCCGTAGTGTCGAGCTGCACTTCCTGAGCGGCGGAATCGTCGCCGAGATCCTGGCGGCCGAAGGGGATGCGGTAGCAGCCGGTGCCCCATTGGCGCGCCTTGATGCCCGCGAGCTTGAACTTGCGCGTGACGAAGCGCAGGCCGCACTTGCTGAAGCACAGGCCGCCTACGACCAGCTCAATGCGGGTGTGGGCCCGGAGGTTATCGCCGTACAACAGGCTGCCCTGGCGCAGGCACAGGCCCGCTCGCGTGAAGTGGTCGGGAGCGTCGTGCCGCAGGATCTGGCGGCGGCACGTGCTGCCCTCGAACAGGCCCGCGCACCCCTGGCACGCCTCGAAGCCGGCCCTCGCCGTACTGATATCGCCGCCGCCGAGGCGAGCGTACTACAGGCCCAGGCGCTGCTGCAAAGCCGCCGCGATGCGCTGGCTGCAACCAAGAGCAATGCTGCCGAACGGCTGACGCAGGCCGCTAATGGATTGCGTGATGCGCAGGCATTCTACAGCCGAACCTACTGGGATAACCGCGAGCGTGAGCGGCTGCTGCGCGGCAAAGAACTGGATCGCATCTCTATCGATGCCGAAGAATCAGCACTACGGGCGGTACGCAATGCAGAAGCGGCCCTTGAGCAGGCGCGGGTCGAGCTTGAACTGGCACGCCAGGCCGAGCTGAGCGATACCGCTGCTGCCGAAGCACAACTTCGCGAAGCCGTGGCCCAACGCGACCGGGTACTGGCCGGTGCTGAGCGTGATGAACTGGTTGCGGCGCGCGCCACGGTGGCTGCTGCCGAGGCTAATGTTGCCCACCTGAGCGGTGATGCACGCGCCGGCCAGGTCGAGGCAGCTGAAGCAGGGGTCGCACAGGCCGCCGCTGATCTCGAACGGGTGCGGGCAGCGCCGCGTGGCGTCGATCTAGCGGCAGCCGAAGCGCGGATCCGCCGCAGCGAAATCATCCTGGCGCAAGCCGAACTCGCACTCGAACGCGCCACCCTCCGCGCACCCTTTGCCGGCACCGTCGTCGTGGTCGATCTCGAAGCAGGCGCTCTGGCACCCACCAATCGCCCGGCGATCGTGATGGCCGATTTCGCAACATGGCGGCTTGAAACCAGCGACCTGACCGAGCTGGATATTGCCCTGGTGCGCGTGGGAGCGCCGGTCGCGATCAGCTTCGATGCCGTGCCCGATCTCACGTTGCCCGGAACCGTCACCCGCATTAAAGCGCTCGGCCAGAGCTATCAGGGCGATGTGATCTATACGGTAGTGATCACGCCAAGTGCGTGGGATGCACGACTGCGCTGGAATATGACGGCGACGGTCGCGATTGATGTGTAAGGCAGCCAGTAACGGGAAGCTTGCACCGGCATCCCACGCGTGCGATCCGGCACAACCGCCTAACCGAACAGGGTATTGTCATGCTGAGTCTGAAGAACCTCTGGCGGCGTAAGACCCGCACCATCCTCACCACTGCCGGGATCGCACTTGGTGTGGCGGCAGTGGTCATCCTTTCGGCCTTTGGCGAAGGGATGGCACGCGGTTTTGGGCACGCCGGAACATCCGAAAGCTCAGATCTGCTGGTGAGCCAGCGCGATGCGATCATGCTGGTGGTCGGCTCGATTGATGCCGAGGTTGGTGATCAGCTCATACAGCTGCGTGGCATCAAGTCGGTGAGCGGTACCGTCGTCGGGATCCTGCAACTACCCGATTCACCCTACTTTCTGGTTACCGGCGAAGAACCGCGCAGTTTTGCCATGGCCCACTACCGGTTGGTAGAAGGGCGCACCCTGAATGCCAAACGCGAGATCATGCTTGGCCGCCAGAGTGCCGAGAATCTGAAGAAACGGATCGGCGAACGCTTCCGCATTGGTGATATTAGCTATCGTGTGGTGGGAATCTATGAAACTGGTGCGAGTTTCGAAGATAACGGCGCGGTCATTGGCCTTGATGATGCGCAACGTGCCTTCGACAAGCGCGGCCAGGTCAGCTTCTTCCGCGTGGCGCTGCGCGATCTCCATGAGCGCGAGGCGATCAAGGAACAGATCGAGACGCGCTGGCCGGATCTGGCGGTACTCCGTTCGGGCGAACCTGGGGCACAGGAAGAGGTGCTGCAGATGTATCGCTCGCTGGGCTGGATCCTGGGTGTGTTTGCCATTCTGGTGGGCGGCCTGGGCATGATGAACGCCATGCTGATGAGTGTGTTCGAGCGTACTCGCGAGATCGGGGTGCTGCGTGCCATGGGCTGGCGTCGCCGACGTGTGGTGCTGATGATCATCGGCGAGGCGTTGCTGCTCTCGCTGATCGGCGGGTTGCTCGGCCTGGGCGCGGGCGTGGCACTCCTTGGCCTTTCGCGCAGCTCACCGGCCGTCAGCGGCTTCCTGAGCGACACCCTTTCACCCGAGATCGCCCTGCAGGCGCTGATCATCGCCATGGTGCTCGGATTGGTCGGCGGCGGCTACCCGGCGCTCCGCGCCGCTGGCCTGGCACCGGTCGAGGCCATGCGGGCCGAGAGTGGCGCCGCCGTCGCCTGGGGGCCAATCACCCGTGTGCTCTCGCGGCTGCTGCGTGGTGCAACACTCCGCAATCTTTTGCGCCGCCCGACCCGCAGCCTCATGACGATCGCCGGGGTTGGGGTTGGGGTTGGTTTTATTGTTGCCATCAATGGTATTGCCGGCGGTACCGAGCACCTGATCACCGAGATGCTCAGTGCCGGCCAGGCCGATATCATCGCCCAGCAGGCCGGTGCTTCCGACATGATGTTCTCATCGGTCGAGGAGCGCGATATCGACCTGGTGCGCCTGCACCCCGAGGTGCGCAGTGTCTCGCGCATGGTGCTCGGCAGCACGAATGTGCCGGGGTTGCCGTTCTTCATTATCTATGGCCTCGATCCGCGTGAGGAATACCTGCCGCGTTATCGAGTGTACGAAGGGCGAACCATCCAGCGTCCCGGCGAGATCCTGCTTGGCCGGTTGGCTGCCAACAGCCTCGAAAAAAACGTCGGCGATACCTTGCGCCTCTCGGGTGCCAGTTTCACGATCGTCGGAATCTCCGAGACCGGTATCGGTTATGAGGATTCGGGCGGTGTGATCGCACTACGCGATGCGCAGCGCCTGTTCGGCAAGCCGCGCCAGGTGTCGTTTCTGAGCATCACCGTCAGCGATCCCGGCCGCGCCGAGGCGGTTGCCGCCGATCTCGAACGGCGCATTCCCGCCCTGCTCGCCAGCCCGACCAATGATCTGACGAGCCGGATCCAGGATTTTGCAACCATGGATGCGATATTCGGCGCATTGATTGTGCTTATGCTGGTTGTCGGCGGCGTAGTGATGATGAATGTCATGCTGATGAGTGTGTTCGAACGTACCCACGAGATCGGTGTGCTCCGTGCGATCGGCTGGAGTAGTGGCCGGGTACTGCGTATGATCATGGCCGAGTCGGTGGTACTCAGTATCCTGAGCGCCGGCGCCGGGGTGCTGATCGGAATCGGGCTCACCTGGCTTCTCTCGCTGGCACCCTACTATGGTGATGTGTTGCAGCCGATCTACACCACCGATGTCTTCGTCCAGGTGTTTTTCATGGCGATCGGCCTGGGGCTGATCGGTGGGCTTCTACCGGCCTGGCGCGCCGTTCAGCTCCAACCGGTCGAAGCGCTCCATTATGAATAGAGGGCAAGCAATGACGGCAACAACGGTGGTCGAGGCGCGCAACCTGACGCGGGTGTTTGGCGAGAAGATCGTTGTGCAGGCACTGAGCGGCGTCGATCTGCAGATCAGCGCCGGTGAAGTCGTGGCGATCGTCGGCCCTTCGGGATCCGGCAAATCGACGCTGCTGAATCTGATCGGGGCGCTCGATCGGCCCTCCACAGGCGAGGTGCTGGTCAACGGCACGCCGATCAGCGATGTTCGCGATCTCGATCGTTTCCGTGGCCAGACGATCGGTTTCATCTTTCAGAGCCATAATCTGTTGCCGACACTCACCGCCCGCGAGAATATCGAGATACCGATGTACGAAACCGGGCGCAGCCCGGCGCAGCGGCGTGAGCGCGCACTCGAACTGCTCGAACTTGTAGGCCTGGCGGCCCGCGCCGATCATCTGCCGAACCAGCTTTCGGGCGGCGAACGCCAGCGTGTCGCGATTGCCCGTGCGCTTGCCAACCAGCCGGCGATCATCCTGGCCGACGAACCAACCGGTAATCTTGATAGCGTCAATACCGCCGATATTATGCGGTTGCTGATCGATCTCAACCAGAGCCAGGGTGTCACATTGGTGCTGGTGACGCACAACCCCGAGGTGGCGGCGGCGACTCAGCGCGTGGTGAGCCTGCGCGACGGCAAGATCGAACGTGATGTGCCGATGAGCGACGAGCTTGAACGCGAACTGCTGCTCTTCCGTGGTACCCTGCTCGGCCAGGCGCTGCTCCGCGGCGATCTGTCGTTCGAGGCACTCTTGCCGCTGCCGGCCGATACTATCGCCCCACCGGCATAAGATGTAGAGTTCTATAGCCGCAGCGCGGCGAAGAATCGCTTGGAGGATAGGAGTGCATGAAGATTCGTGAGATTCGTGCCTATCGGCTGCGCGGTGCCACACCCGAAGGCGGCTGGAGTAACGAACTGCGCCCCGACGATTGTGTGCATACGCTGGTGCTGGTGCACACCGACGAAGGTGTGAGTGGTGTCGGCAGTGTGTTTACCAGCGATCAGCTGGTGCTGGCGGCGCTGCGGGTGCTTGAGCCGCTCTACCGTGGCGAGCATGCGTTGGAACCGGATCGGGTCAGCGAGAAACTACACCAGCACACCTTCTGGCAGGGGCGCGGCGGCACGCTCACCCATACGATCAGTGGCATCAATATCGCGCTATGGGATATTCTCGGCAAAGCAACCGGGCAACCGGTGGGCCGGCTGCTTGGCGGGCGCTACCGCGACCGGGTGATGCCGTATGCCTCGCTGCTTATGCGCGAACCGGCGGCACTGGCCGAAGATCTGCTGGCCTTGCGCGCCCAGGGGTTCCGTGCCTTCAAGATCGGTTGGGGGCCGTTTGGCCGCGTCAGCCATGCCCTCGATGAGGCGATCGTCGCTGCGGCCCGTGCAGCGATCGGCACCGAATGCCGGCTCATAGTCGATGCCGGCGGTAGTGATGCCTACTGGGGGAATCGCTACAAATGGGCGTTGCGCACCGCCGATATGCTCAGCACGTATGATGTTGCATGGTTTGAAGAACCACTGCACCCCGATGCACTTGATGATTATGCCATGTTACGCCGTGCAGCGCGCATACCAATTGCCGGCGGCGAAGTGCTGACCCGCCGACAGGCGTTTCTGCCCTGGTTACGCGCCGGTGCCTTCGATATTGTGCAGCCAGATGTCACTAAAGTCGGTGGCATCAGCGAAGAGCGGCGGATCGCCTATCTGGCCGAGGAGTATGGTGCGCGCTTTATTCCGCATGGCTGGAATACCGCTATCGGCCTGGCTGCCGATCTGCAGCTGGCATCGGCCTTTGCCGATACGGATCTGGTCGAGTATTGCACCGGCTCGCCATATATCGATGAGCTGACTATTGGTGGGTGGGCACTGGATGCCGACGGCATGCTGGCGATTCCGGCCACCCCCGGCCTGGGGATCGAGCTGGATCCTGCCGCAGTTGTGCGGCTCAGCGGGGTACGACTATAAGAGCGCACGATGACGACTGTTTCGCCGACAGCAAGTAGGAACCACGCATGACACTCTGGCCGCATGATTATACCGCTGCGATCTCGCTGACCTTCGACGACGGGCTGGAATCGCAGCGCACGACCGCCTTCGCCCTGCTGCAAGAATACGGCCTGCGGGCAACCTTCTACCTCAATCCGCGCGGCATGGAAGAGGATCCACAGCGCTCATTGCCATGGCGCGAATGGTTGGTGCGCTGGCACGAGCACCATGTGGCCGGCCACGAGATCGGCAATCACACCCTGCTGCATCCATGTTCGCTCAACAACCCGATCGCATGGGGTACACGCCAGCATCTGCGCGAATGGACACTCGAACGGATGGCGGGCGATATTGCCGAAGCCCAACGCCGCATTGCCGCCCTGTTTCCCGGGCAGGCCCATACCTCATTTGCCTACCCATGTTATGAATCGGATGTCGGCCATGGTGCCGAACGCATATCATACACACCGCTGGTGGCACGCAACTTTGTCGGCGCACGCGCCAAGGGCGAACTGCGCGGCGATCTTGCGAATGATCTACCGTTCTGCGATCTGCACCACCTGTCATCCTGGCCGGTCGAAGGGCAATCCGGTGCCTTGATGATCGGGCTTGCCGAACAGGCGATCGCCCTCGGACGCTGGGGTATCTTTACATTTCATGGCATCCACGAGGGCAATCTCTCGGTGGCTGCAAGCGATCTGGCCGAACTGCTGGCATACCTGGCGCGTGTGCGCGGCGTATGGGTCGCACCGCTCGCCGAAATAGCCGCCCATGTCGCGGAGAAGCGCTAAAGAATGACAGCCATCGCCATCCTTGTGGCTACCGAGCAGCCGACAATTCGTTTTGCCGCCGCTGAGTTGCAGCGCTATCTGGCGCAGGCAACCGGGCGACCGGTCGGGTTTGATGCCGTACCTGCAGCAACGACGATACTGCGGATCGGCCTGGCACACGACCTGCCCACTGCGCCGCCGCTGCCGACACCTGCCGATCCACGCTTTGACGACGTGATTGGCATTGCCGTGGCAGCAAGCGGTGGTGTGATCGTCGGCAACAATCCGCGCAGTGTTCTGCTGGCGGTGTATCGGTATCTACACCTGTTGGGTTGCCGCTGGGTGCGCCCCGGAATCGATGGCGAATACATTCCGTCGCTTGATCTCGCCAACAGCCCGATCACGGTTGTCGAGCAGCCGCGCTACCGCCATCGCGGAATCTGTATCGAAGGAGCGGTCAGCTTCGAGCATGTGCGCGACTTGATCGACTGGATGCCAAAGGTCGGCCTGAACGCTTATTTCGTCCAGTTCCGCGAGGCATTCACCTTCTTCGAGCGCTGGTATGCACATCGGGGCGATCCGGCAGAACCGGGCGCGACGACCTTTTC
>CALLZL010000472.1 GCA_937859575.1 uncultured Chloroflexota bacterium | reverse complement strand
GATCACGCCCGAGGCGGGGGGCGGCGGAGCGACGACGAGCAGCGCGGCGGCGGGCGGGGGGCTGCCGGGGCCGGTGGCGACGTAGACGGGCCAGCCCCCGCCGTCACGGACCGCACCGACGATCGCGACGAGCAGCATCGCCGCCCCGATTCACCGGCCATGCGCGATCCAAACCCGACCGTCATCCTGATTCCTGGCCTCGGTATGATCGCCTGGGGCAAAGATAAGAGCGAATCGCGGGTGACGGCCGAATTCTATACCTGCGCGATCGAGGTGATGCGCGGGGCCGAGGCGATCGACGAGTATACCGCACTGCCGCTGCAGGAAGCGTTTGATATCGAGTACTGGCAGCTCGAAGAGGCCAAACTTCGCCGCATGCCGCCCGAAAAAGAGCTCGCCCGCCGGGTAGTGGCCGTGATCGGGAGCGGGAGCGGGATCGGCCGCGAGGTGGCGCAACGCCTGGCCGCCGAGGGCGCACATATTGTGTGTGTCGATAAAGATCAGGCCGGTGCTGAAGCGACTGCCCAGCTGGTTGTGGTTCGATTCGGCATGGGAATCGGCGTGGCCGGCAGCGGTATCTCGCGCTGTGGCCCGGCAATCGGCCTGTATGCCGACATGACCGACCGTACCACGCTGCGTACGATGTTTGCCGAAGCGACGCGTGCCTACGGCGGCCTCGATGCAGTTGTAGTAACCGCCGGGATCTTTGTTGCCCCCGATGCTGCCGGTCGTATCCCCGACGAGCGCTGGGGGCTGACATTCGCGATCAATGTGACGGGTGCCTACCTGGTCGCCGACGAAGCCGCCCGGCTCTGGCGGAGCCAGGGGTTGCCGGCAGCACTTGTGCTGACGACATCGGTCAATGCGGTGGTTGCGAAGAAGGGGAGCCTGGCATACGATACCAGTAAGGCAGCTGCCAATCACCTGGTGCGCGAACTGGCGGTCGAGCTGGCACCATTGGTGCGCGTTAATGGTGTGGCACCTGCTACGGTTGTGCAGGGTAGCGGTATGTTCCCACGCGATCGGGTGATCTCGTCGCTGATCAAGTACGAGATCGCCTTTGACGAAAGCGAGAGCACCGACGATCTGCGTACCAGACTGGCGCGCTTCTATGCCGAGCGCACCCTGCTGAAACAGCCGATCACACCGACCGACCAGGCCGAAGCGGTCTTCCTGCTGCTTACCGACCGCCTGCGCCAGACAACCGGCCAGATCCTGACGGTCGATGGTGGCCTGCACGAAGCATTTCTTCGATAACGGCACTGCTGCGACATTGCGGCTAGTGCGGCAGGAACAGGTCGAATGGTTGCTCGGCAGCGACTTGCTGCACTTCCGGCAGGCGGCGAAACCAGGCTGCCTGCCGGCGGGCAAAGGCATGGGTATCGAACTTCAGTCGCTCGATTGCGGTTGTCAGATCGGTTTCGCCCGCCAGGAACGGCCGAAACTGGCGGTACCCCAGCCCAGACATCGCCGGCAGATCCCAGTGGTAGCCACGATCTATCAGCCGGCGCACTTCATCGACCAACCCGGCGGTAATCATCCGATCAACACGCTCATCGATGCGTGCATAGAGGGTCGCTGTGTCGCGCGTTAACCAGAAGGTGCGGATCGCAAATGGTGGTGGGGTCATTCCGCGCTGTTGCGAGATCGGCGTACCACTGGCTTCATACACCTCGAGGGCACGGATGACACGGCGCAGGTTGCCCGGCAGGATCGCCGCCGCCGCTACTGGATCGACCTGTGTCAGCCGAGCGTGCAGGGCAGCTGCGCCATGCTGTGCCGCCTCACGTTCAAGCGCCGCACGGAGCTCGGGTTGAGGTGCGACGCGCGGCATCTGCCAGCCCTGCAAGAGTGCGGCGAGGTATTGCCCCGTTCCGCCGACAAGGAGCGGCTGCCGATTGCGTGCATACACATCGGCGATTGCCGCAAATGCCAGATCCTGGTAGAGTGCCAACGAAAAGTCATCAGCAGGATCGATGATGTCGATCAGGTGGTGCGGCACGGCGGCCTGCTCGGCTGCCGTCGGCTTGGCGGTACCGATATCCATCTCGCGGTAGACCTGGCGCGAATCGGCTGAGATGATCTCGCCATCAAGGGCTTGTGCCAGGCGGATCGCCAGGGCAGTTTTGCCGACCGCCGTAGGCCCGACAATGGCAATCAATGGCGGCCGCTCGCCTGCCCTTTGCCCATGGGTCATGGTGTGCTCCATCATATGGCTTGCTACAGCCATGGTAGCATATACACATACGAGAGCGGGTGAAGCACTATTCGGCAACCCTGGGGCACCCTGGCTCTGCTGTTCAGTTCTTCTCTCGCACGGTGCTATAATGAGCACATCCAGTCACGGAGAGCGTCATAGCTGCCAGGGTTGGTAGCCACGCGAGGTGTCTCATGACCGATCTGACGATGTTTCATGGCCCGAATGCCGGGTATGTACTCGACATGTACGAACGGTTTCTCGTCGATCCACAGTCGGTCGATGCCGAGATGCGGGCGTTGTTCGAGCGCTGGCAGCCGCCCCTCAGTACAAACGGTAAGGTTCCAGCCCCGCTGCCGGTTGCCGCTACCGCTACTGGTTCCCCATCACCGCTGGATGTCGCCCATACCGTCGGCGCGGCTCGCTGGATCCGATATATCCGCGAGCTAGGCCACCTTGATGCCCGGATCGACCCACTTGGGAGCCCACCACCCGGCGATCCCGGCCTCGATCCGGCAGTGCATCATATTAGTGATGCCGATCTGGCGTTGCTACCGGCCGATATTGTGCGTGGGCCGCTGGTAGCGGGTGCCGCCAATGCACTCGAAGCGGTGCGGCGGCTTCAGGCCGTCTATTCCGGCCCGATCGGCTACGAGACGGATCACGTGCAGGTGTTTGAGGAGCGTGCCTGGATTCGCGATGCGATCGAGTCGCAGCGTTTCTTCTATGGCCTTGATCGCGAGCGTCGCCGCGAATTACTCGAACGCCTGACGGCCGTCGAGAGTTTCGAGCGCTTTCTGCATCAGACGTTCGTCGGCCAGAAGCGGTTTTCGATCGAGGGGTGCGATATTGTCATTCCGATGCTCGATTCGATCATCCGCAATGCGGCAGCCGCTGGAGTTCACGAGGTTGTGATCGGCATGGCGCATCGCGGTCGCTTAAATGTGCTGGCGCATATTCTTGGCAAGCCATACGATACCATTCTGGGTGAGTTCCTGGCCGCCGGCCGCGATGCGGCGCAGTCGCCGGCCGGCCGTGGTGCGCTCGGCTGGATCGGCGATGTGAAATACCATCTCGGGGCACGGCGTGCCTATCGCGATGCCGGTATCGAGCAGATGCCGATCACCCTGGCCCCCAACCCGAGCCACCTCGAATTCGTCAATCCAGTGGTCGAAGGGCGTGCCCGTGCCGCTCAGGAAGAACGTGGCGCACCGGGTGCGCCCGAACGCAACGAGCGCGCCTCGTTGCCGATCCTCATCCATGGCGATGCAGCCTTCCCCGGCCAGGGGATCGTCGCCGAGACACTCAACCTCTCGAACCTGGCCGGCTATAATACCGGCGGTAGCATTCATATCATCCTGAATAACCAGATCGGCTATACCACCGAACCGCGTGATAGCCGCTCGACGCTGTATGCGAGTGATCTGGCAAAGGGGTTTGAGATCCCGATTGTGCATGTCAATGCCGATGATGTGCCGGCCTGTATTGCGGCGGCTCGCATGGCACATGCCTATCGCGATCGGTTTGGCAAGGATTTCCTGATCGATCTGGTCGGCTATCGTCGTTGGGGGCATAACGAAGGGGATGACCCGGCGTTTCCCCAGCCTCGGATGTATGCGCAGATCGGCACCCACCCGCCGGTGGGGGCGATCTGGGCGGAGCGCCGGGTGCAGGAAGGTGATATTGCTGATGGCGAGGCTGATGCGATGGTTGCTGCCGCCATGGGCCGGCTGCAGGAATCACGGGTGGAAGCCGAGGATCATCCGCACCACGAACAACCACCGGCACCGCCGCTGCCCGGAATCGCCCGTCGTACCGTGACGGCCGTGCCGGCCGAGCGGTTGGCACAACTCAATGAGTCGTTGCTGGTACGCCCTGCCGGCTTCCGCATCAATCCACGGCTCGAACGTACCCTCGAACGGCGGCGCTCCGGTTTCGAGCAGCCAGGAGCCATCGACTGGGGCCATGCCGAAGCCCTTGCGTTTGCGTCACTGCTCGAAGAAGGGATCCCGATTCGGCTGACTGGCCAGGATTCCGAACGTGGTACATTCAGCCATCGCCACGCCGTTGTGCACGACGCCGAGAGCGGGATGCGTTATGTGCCGCTGCAGGCCTTGCCACAGGCGCGCGCATCATTCGCGATCTACAATAGCCCGCTCTCGGAAGCAGCAGCACTTGGTTTTGAGTTCGGTTATAGCGCCCACGCTCCAAATGTGCTGGTGCTCTGGGAGGCGCAGTTCGGCGATTTTGCCAATGGTGCCCAGGTGATCATTGATCAGTTTATTGTGTCGGCACGTAAGAAGTGGGGCCAGCAGCCGGCGCTGGTGCTGCTTTTGCCGCATGGCTACGAGGGCCAGGGCCCCGAACACTCCAGCGCACGGCTTGAACGCTTCCTGCAACTCGCCGCCGACGACAACATCCGTGTGGCAAACTGTACCAGCGCCGGCCAGTATTTTCATCTGTTGCGTCGCCAGGCACTGCTGCTTGATAGCGACCCTCGCCCATTGATTGTGATGACCCCCAAGAGCCTGCTTCGTCATCCACGTGCCGGTTCGTCGCTCGTTGATCTGGCGCAGGGCCGTTTTCAGCGCGTGATCGATGATGGTGCGGCACGTGAGCATGCCGCCGAGATCAGCCGGCTGGTATTGTGCAGCGGCAAGGTGTATATTGATCTTCTGGCGGCCCCGAGTGCCGCCGGCGCAGTTGGCGTCGCGGTAGTACGGCTCGAAGAGCTCTACTCCTTTCCAACCGACGAACTGCGCAGCGTCCTTGCAGGGTACCCCAATCTGCGGGAGGTTGTCTGGTTACAGGAAGAACCACAGAATATGGGGGCGTGGAGCTATATCCAGCCGCATGTTCGTGCCTTACTGCCGCCCGAAGTTGCACTGGTGTATGTCGGGCGTGCCGCATCGGCCAGCCCATCCGAAGGCGCGCTGGCGCTACATACCATCGAGCAGAGCCGGATCATTGCCGAGGCACTCCATGCCCCGGTTGCACAGAGTTCGTGAGGTTGAATGTGGCACGTGAAATTAAAGTACCCACCCTGGGCGAATCGATCATCGAAGCGACGGTCGGCAAGTGGCTCAAGCGCGAAGGTGATGCGATTGCCGCCGGTGAGGCAGTGGTCGATCTCGAAACCGATAAGGTCAATATCGAAGTGATGGCCGAAGAGGCTGGTGTGCTGGAACAGATCGTCAAAGCCGAGGGTGCGAATGTCACAATCGGTGAGGTTCTTGGCATGATTGCCGCCGGTACTGGCATTTCGGCCAATACGCCACCGCCTGTAAATGCCGCAAAGGTCGAACCGCCGCCGGCCGATCGGCTGCCGCCGGTTACACCGGTGGCACGGCGGATGGCTGCCGAGCAGGGGGTTGATCCGGCAAATCTACCTGGAAGCGGGCCGGGTGGGCGGGTGACCCGTAACGATGTGCTGGCCCAGGCCGCGGCACCGCCGCCGGCTGCCACACCGCCCGCTGCAACGCTGGCCGATGACCGGCGTGAAGAGCGGATCCGCATGACACGCCGCCGCCAGACGATCGCCCAGCGGCTGGTGCAGGCCCAGCAGACGGCAGCAATGCTGACGACCTTCAACGAGATCGATATGGCGGCGGTGATCGATCTGCGTAAACGCCGACGTGATGCCTTCAAAGAACGCCATGGCGTCGGGTTGGGGTTCATGTCGTTCTTTACACGCGCGGTGATTGGTGCGCTCAAAGCGCAGCCGCTCCTCAACGCCGAGATCCAGGGTGACGAGATCGTCGTCAAGCATTACTACGATATCGGGATCGCTGTTTCGACCGCTGAAGGGTTGGTGGTTCCGGTAGTGCGCGATGCCGACCGGCTGACGTTTGCCGGGATCGAGAAGGGGATCGAAGATCTGGCGCGACGTGCGCGCGACGGGAAGCTGAGTCTGGCCGAACTGCAGGGAGGTAGTTTTACCATCACCAACGGCGGGATCTTTGGCTCGCTCATGTCGACGCCGATCCTTAATACGCCACAGGTCGGTATTCTTGGCATGCATAAGATCCAGGAACGACCAATGGCAATCGGCGGCCAGGTCGTCATCCGCCCGATGATGTATGTGGCTCTTTCGTATGATCACCGTATCGTCGATGGCGCTGAAGCGGTGCGCTTTCTGGTGCGCGTCAAGGAACTCGTCGAGGATCCGGAAGCACTATTACTAGAGGGGTAAGGCATGCGCTGGCTGTAGAGGGCACCGGTTTTGCTGCCTGCCCTCTGCAGCCGGCAACGCTATGAAGGAATGGTGGTGCCGGCACGGCTGATGATTGCCGCACCGACGCCGCAGCTTACCAGCAGGTAGCCAAGCCCCAGGCCCCACAGTGGTGCCATGATCGTGATCAGAATCAGCGGCACGACAAGCGCCGTGAGTGCGATGAGTGCCGCTTGCCCCGGCTGCCGGCTCAGGCGGCTGCGGTCGTTCCAGGCCGCCAGGCCACGACTAAGCGCTGCCAGTCCGTAGAGGTATGGGAGATGCAGCAGGGCGAGGAGCGGCACCGCCACCAACAATCCCGGTAGGGTTGTGGCCCCGATCGTCAGCAATGGTAACACTACCCCCCCCAAGGCTGTCGTCAGTAGCAGGCCGATCACCAGAGCGCGCCACGGTCGCTGGAACAAGGTCAGCGCTGTGGCTGCTGTGCGTGCCGGCCACAGATTCATCCAGAGCAGGGCCACCACCGCCATCCCCAGGCCGCCGGTCACCCCTAGCACGATCCGCAGCGGCAGTTCACCCGGCAGGCTACCGGGAAGATGCGGTATCAGCAGGATTGCCGCATTATCGAGCGCAGCCCGGCCCGGCAACGCAAGTGCTAGCCCGGCAAGCCGGGTATTCTCGCCATACGCCAGCACAACCCATGCACCAATCAGGGCTATCAATGCGGCGCATGCGGCAGCCATGCCGCTCAAGCTCACCAGCAACCGCCGGCGACGCTGTACGTTGCGTGCGGCAATTCGTGGCGGAACCGGCGGCAAACGGCGCATGGCACGTTCGACCAGCTGAGGTGGTGGTGTGGGCGGGGTGAGGGCACCGGCATTGCGTAGTGCCGTGTGCAGCTGCTCATCGACTGCTTCGTCCGTCAGTGGACGGCCTGTTCTGTGCTCCATACGCTTGTATCGATCGCCTCCGCCAGCATTCGTCGCGCACGGTGGAGCCGCGTCTTGATCGTGCTTTCACTTAGCCCGGTTGCCCGAGCAATCTCGTCGTACGAGAGATCGTGCCAGTAGCGCAGCACTGTGACCTGGCGATAATGCTCCGGCAGGGTTCCGAGCGCCTGCTGTACAGCATCACGCGACTCACGGTCGATTGCAGCATCGTCAGGGCTACGCGCATCGCTTGGTAAGACGGGTGCGACATCATCGAGTGTGAGCCAGGCAAAGCGCCGCCGGCGCAGGCGATCGATACAGTAGTTCGAGCCAATCGTGAGCAGCCAGGTCGAAAAACGGCGCGAGCGATCATAACTTGCCAGGTTGATATAGGCACGCAGGAAGATCTCCTGGCTGGCATCTTCGGCATCATGGACACTTCCAAGCATCCGGAATGCCAGGCCGAAGACAGCACCTGCATAGCGCTGCATCAGGTCGGCGAATGCCGACTGATCGCCATGCACCGATCGTTCGATCAGGATTGCTTCTTCAACCTGCGGATCGCTCGACATGGTTTCGATCTCGCTACTATCTACGCAAACTGCGTCAGGAAGGTTGCATGTTTCAATAAACGGTGATCGACCGGATATTGAGGCAAATGAATCAATGCTATACCGTTTGTAGTTCTTTTAAGGGTGCGTGTCAATGGGCTGAAGGTCTGATATTTGCCTGGTTCCGCTCTGCAAAAGGTAGCAGAACCAGGCCTGATATCGGGGAAGCCCGGCCCGCCGGGCTTAGTTGCTGGTGTTGAGGGCAGCAACACCGGGGAGCACCTTCCCTTCGAGGAGTTCGAGCGATGCGCCGCCACCGGTCGAAATATGCTTCATCCGATCGGCCAGACCCATCTGCTCGACGGCTGCCACCGAGTCGCCGCCACCGATCACGGTCATTCCGCTGCATTCGGCCAGGGCACGCGCTACCGCACGTGTTCCTTCGGCAAAGGGGGCCAGTTCAAACACACCCATCGGCCCATTCCAGATCACTGTTTGCGCCTGCTGCACCGCCGCCGCATAGGCAGTGCGTGTCTCGGGGCCGATATCAAGTGCCATCCAGCCGGCAGGCACATGTTGCACCGCGACGACACGCGTCGCGGCATCGGCGGCAAACCGATCGGCAACCACGAGATCGATCGGCAGCATGAGCGATGCGCCGCGTGTAGCTGCGATGCTCATCATGGTGCGTGCAGTTTCGAGTGCATCGACCTCTACCAGCGAGTTGCCCATGTCGTACCCCTGTGCCAGCAGGAAGGTATTGGCCATACCGCCACCGATCAGGAGTGAATCAACAATGCCGAGCAGGTTCTCGATCACGCCGATCTTGTCGCTGATCTTCGCGCCGCCGATGATCGTCACAAAGGGCCGCCGTGGTTCCGTAAGTGCGCCGGCCAACGCCTGCAACTCGGCGTCCATCAGGAAGCCGCCGACGGCCGGCAGAAACTGCGCCACCCCTGCTGTCGAAGCATGGGCACGGTGGGCCGCACCAAACGCATCGTTGACATACACATCGCCGAGGCGGGCCAGTTCGCGAGCCATGCCTTCGTCGTTGGCCTCTTCGCGTGCATCAAAGCGGGTGTTTTCGAGCATGAGCACCTCGCCGGCTGCAAGTGCCCGGGCCGCCTGTTCGGCTGCGGGGCCGACCGTCACGCCGATACTGCGTACCGGGCTGCCGAGCAGGGTAGCGAGATGGGCAGCCACCGGTGCAAGCCGCAGTGTTTCGACTACTTTGTTCTTGGGGCGGCCAAAGTGCGACATCAACACCACTGCGGCACCATGCTCAAGCAGGTAGCGGATGGTCGGCAGAGCTGCACGTATGCGGGTATCATCAGTGATGCGGCCATCTTCCATCGGAACATTGAAATCGACGCGTACCAGGGCACGCTTGCCACTCCAGTCAATATCACGGATCGTCTTATGTGCCATCTACGGATCCTTTCTTGTTTCTATGCCACGGCGGAGCAGCGCCCGGGCCCGCC
>CALLZL010000471.1 GCA_937859575.1 uncultured Chloroflexota bacterium | reverse complement strand
GCCGAAGATTCGATCCGGGCGGCTGATTGGATCGTCGATATCGGCCCGGGTGCCGGCGAGCATGGCGGCGACCTGGTGGCGAGTGGCTCGCTTGAAGCGATCATCGCCGAGCCGCGCTCGATCACCGGGCAGTTTCTCGGCGGCCGACGCAGTATCGCAACCCCTGCCCGCCGCCGCCGCGCCATCCGCGAGCTGCACATCCGCGGTGCCCGCGAACACAACCTGCAACGGATCGATGTCACCATCCCACTGGGCGTCTTTGTCGTCGTCAGTGGTGTCAGCGGCTCAGGAAAATCAACCCTGGTGAATGATACCCTCTACCCGCGCCTGGCACAGGTGCTGCATAGCAGCCGGCAACGCGCCGGCCAGCACGATGCCATCGTGGGGATTGATCAACTCGACAAAGTGATCGCCATCGACCAATCACCAATCGGCCGCACACCCCGCTCGAACCCGGCCACCTATGCCCGCGTCTTCGACCCCATCCGCCAGCTCTTCGCCCAGGTTCCCGAGGCGCGCGCCCGTGGCTATGATGCCGGGCGCTTCTCGTTTAACATCGCCGGCGGCCGTTGCGAACACTGCAATGGCGAAGGGTTAATGCAGATCGAAATGCAGTTCCTGCCCGATCTCTTCATGACTTGCGAGGTCTGCGGCGGAACCCGCTATAACCGTGAAACACTCGACATCCGCTACCGTGGCCGTACCATTGCCGAAGTTCTCGACATGACGATCGAAGAAGCGACCTCCTTCTTCGAGCGTATGCCGCAGATCCGCGAACGCCTGCAGACTCTCGTTGATGTCGGGGTCGGCTATATCCGCCTCGGCCAGTCGGCAACGACTCTTTCGGGCGGCGAGGCCCAACGTATCAAGCTTGCCACCGAGTTGGCACGGCGGGCTACCGGGCGCACCATGTACATTCTTGATGAACCAACCACCGGCCTGCATTTCGCCGATGTCGAACAGTTGCTTGGGGTGCTGCAGCGGCTGGTGGATGCCGGCAATACCGTACTGGTAATCGAACACAATCTCGATGTCATCAAAAGTGCCGACTGGGTGATCGACCTGGGGCCTGAAGGTGGTGATGGCGGCGGAAGGCTGGTGGCGGCCGGCACCCCCGAAGAGGTCGCCCAGGTTGTTGGGTCACATACCGGGGTATACCTGCGGCAAATCCTTACTCGATCGGTGTAAATGCCAGCACCTGGAAGGTGAGCCGGCGCAGGCCGCCGCTACAGGCCGGCGCTTCGCGCTGTTCCCATGCCCAGCGCCAATAATCGGCCGACGACCAGCTTGGCCGCATTTCGGAACGTGCCATGATCATTTCGGGGAAGCCGAATTCGGCATGGTAGAAGATCTCGCGGCGGGTGAAGACCCGTTCGCATGGGCAGTTGCGTACCGACGGAAAGCAACGCGCAGCGGGAATTGCGGCAACCTCGTCGCCAAGGGCAAAGAGCTGCTCGACCGTCATATGGTCGAGCCAGGCTGCCTGGCATGTATTACTGATCACTCGCAGCACCCGGTTGTTGTTCACCTCAAGCTGCTGCGTACAGACGAGCCCGCGGATCTCGGCTCGCAGGGTGATCGTATACGAACTGAAGGTTCGTGTTTCCCAGCGCTGCGCCGCCGCAGCTCGCGCCCCGATCGCCGGGCGGTCGGCCGAGGTCATGCCGATCGCGCCGCAGCTGAAGATCATCAGCCCCATGATCGCCGTCGCCAGCACCGAAACAAACCGCTGCCGTACCGGGTTCATGCGGGATCCTCCTGTGCCAGGCCGCGAGCAATCACCAGGCGCTGGATCTCGCTGGTACCTTCGTATATCTCGGTGATCTTGGCATCGCGGAAGAAGCGTTCGACCGGATACTCCTTCGAGTAGCCGTTTGAACCAAACACCTGCACCGCTTTGGTCGCAACCCACATTGCGGTTTCCGAGGCGTATAGTTTCGCCATCGAAGCTGCTTCGGTATACTCAAGCCCGGCATCTTTACGCCAGGCCGCCTCGTAGGTAAGCAGCCGCGCCGCTTTGATGCGCATCGCCATATCGGCCAGCGTAAAGCCAACTGCCTGAAATTCGATGATTGGCCGGCCAAACTGTTCGCGCATGCGGGCATAGCCACGTGCCGCTTCATAGGCGCCCTGTGCAATGCCGAGAGCCTGGGCGGCAATACCGATCCGGCCGGCATTGAGAATCGCCAGGGCGATCTTAAACCCCTGCCCCTCGGCACCGAGCCGCCGCCAGGCCGGCACACGGTAGTTGTCGTAGGCCATCTGGCACGAATGGGCACTACGAATGCCAAGCTTCTGCTCGACCTTGATCACCGAACAACCAGGCGCATGCGTATCGATCAGAAAGGCGCTGATACCGCGATGCCCCTGCGCCGGATCAGTCACGGCCATCAGGATGATCGTGTCGGCGTGATCGCCATTGGTCACCCAGTTCTTCACCCCATTGATCACATACTCGTCGCCCACACGCTCGGCGCTTGTCTTCTGGGCAGCCGCATCCGAGCCGGCACCCGGCTCCGAGAGCGAAAACGCACCCAGTGCCTGGCCGCCGGCCAGCGGTAGCAGCAATGTACGCTTCTGTTCTTCGCTACCAAACTGCTCGATACCGAAACAGACCAGCGAGTTGTTGACCGATGCAATCACACCGAGCGAGGCATCAACCCGCGAGAGCTCCTCGATCACAATTGCATAGTCGAGGTAGCCCATTCCGGCACCACCATACGACTCGGCAACTGCAACACCCATCAACCCCATGCGACCCATCTGCGCGACGAGATCAGCCGGCCATTCCATCGCTTCATCACGCGCAGCGGCCGTCGGTGCGGCCTGCTGCTCGGCAAACGCCCGCACCGTCTGCCGTAGCAGTTGCTGATCGCTGCTGAGTGCAAATTCCATGCCATGCGCCTCCTACTCTGCCGGCATGATAGCATACGCGACAATGCACAAAGGGGTGGCTCGGCAATACCGAACCACCCCTTCTACGCAACGAGGAACGGCTTAGTGCCCGGCAGCCGCCGGATCTTTATGGCCACCATGGCCATGGCGGCTCTGCTGCTGCTGGGCGAGCAACTCAAGGCGACCATCGTGCAGCGGCAGCAACGAACGGCTTGCCAGGTTGCGTGCATACACCCCAAGCCAGAGCCCACCAAGCGCAACCAGCATCACCACGTCGAGCCAATGGATATGGAATCCATCTGGATAAAACGACGGCATGATCGTCCAGAAGACGAAAACCAGCTCGATGCCGATCATATACGCCGCCATGATGCTGAGAAAGTTGATATTCCGCTTGGCATGGCGCGAGAGCAACAGGAAGAACGGCACAAAGAAATGACCGAAGAGCAGCATCAATGCCGGAACCTCCCAGCCATGCTCAAGGCGATGGCCATACCAGAAGGTCTCTTCGGGAATATTGCCCGACCAGATGATCAGATACTGCGAAAAGTTGATATATGCCCAGACGACGATAAAGGCAAACATGAATTTGCCCAGATCATGCAGCCGGTCGACCGGGATGGCATACGGCAGCATATTGCGCTTTGAGAGGATCGTCATCACGATGATCGCAAAGGCAAAGGTCGTCACCAGCATGCCGGCAATGAACGTCACCGGATACATCGACGAGAACCATTCCGGCTCAGCCGACATCCCCCAGTCGGTCGCCGCCAGCATCCTGGTCAGTGCCAGCGCCACAATCCCCGGCCCGGCAATCGAACGCATGCGGGCACGCAGTTCGAGGTTCCCGGTACGATCACGCTCATTCGACACCCGATAGAGCATATACGCCAACCCGATCCAGACCACAAAGTAGATCACGGCACGCACAAGGAAGAAGGGTGTATTGAGATACGGCTCCTTGCGTGCGATCACATAGTTGGCCGCCACCTCCTCTGGGTGTGTCCAGATATACAGGTCGCCCATGCCAACGATAATGGGAACGAACAGCAGCGCCATGAGCGGCAGTGTCATCGCTGCCGATTCGAGATGCCGCCGCAGCATCAAGCCCCAGACACCATCAGTGACCGATTCGATCATCAGCACCAGCAGGCCACCCATGGCAAACAGCATCCAGAAGAAATAGGCAAACAGGTATGAGTAGAAGAACTGCGATCCGCTCATAAACCAGCCGACAATACCAAGCAGAAGTGCCGCAACCCCCACAATCAGCGCGATCCGCTGGAACCGCTGCAGGGTCAGGCGCACTGCATCCGATTGATTGAACACCATACAGCCCCCTTATTCCTCTGCCGGCGGATTCTTCTGCAACTCGCGCATGTAGGCAATGATCGCCCAGCGATCTTCGACATTCTGGATCCGCGAGCGATACGGGTACATGATCCCCTTACCGTTGCTGATCACATCGAAGAGATACCCATCCGGTGCATCGACAACCACTGGGTCGTAGAACGATGCCGGCCGGGGGTTGAACTGCGGATAGACGGCCGAACCACGGCCATTGCCGACGGTTCCGTGACACACCGCACAGTAGATCCGGAAGCGATCCTCGCCGCGCGAAAGCAGATCGGGTGTCACCGTCAATGGATTACTGGTGACATACGCACCATCTTCGGCACCACCGACCCGCCCGGTCGATATTTCATCGAGGCGCACGTTCCCGCGCGCAACGGTATTATCGACGAGTGGCCGTTGGGCGGCACCATCGGCGAAGAACTCATTCGACTGTAATGGCCGATAACTCGGCTGATCGTACATCTCGAGGTGGCAGGCTGCCGTAAACAGCAGACAAAATGCGATCCACCCGAGCTTGACGGCGCGGCTTAGCGGCATGCGCCCCGCGCGACGCCCAATCGTGCGCAACATCTTGACTCCTCAGTTGTCGACGCGCGACACGGCCTGCGCGCCCAGCCCTTCGAGAAACGCCTGTGTCTGCTTCTCTTCAAACTTGGGATCGGTGGCCTCGACGCATAAAAAGAACAGATCCGTCGATGCCCGCTCGAACCGCGGTGCATTAAACACCGGGTGGTAGAGCCGCGGCAACCCGCAGGCAAAGATCAGGCCAAAGACCGCCGAGAATGCGGCGATCAGCACCATGCCTTCGAACGTGACTGGTATAAATGCCGGCCAGCTGAAATTCGGCCGCCCGCCAATATTCATCGGATACTCAACCACATTCACCCATGCCTGCAGGAGAAACATGAACGAGGCACCCGCCAGGCCACCGATGAAGATCACCCACGGCAACCGCGTTCCCTTGTACCCGATCGCTTCATCAAGCCCATGAACCGGAATCGGCGTGTAGGCTTCGATTTTGGTATACCCGGCGTCACGCGTCTGCTCGGCGGCGGCCATAAGCTTGCCGGGGTCATCGAATTCCGCCATCAAGCCGTAGAATGTCTGCTCGGCAGTAGTTGCCTTGGGGGTCGTGTTTCGCTTGAACATCACATTACTCCGCACTTACGCCTTACTGCCGTGCCCATGATCACCATGATCCTGCCCGTGATGCCCGCCCGTCTTGTGCAGCAGATCGCGCACTTCGAAGATCGAGATCATCGGCAGCAGCCGGATGAACAGGAAGAACAGGAAGAAGAAGAGCCCAAACGACCCGATATAGGTCGCCCAGTCCCACACCGATGGCGTGTACGTATCCCACGACGAGGGCAGGAAGTCGCGGTGCAGGCTGAGTACCACAATCACCCAGCGTTCAAACCACATCCCAATATTGATACAGATCGAGATGAAGAATAGAAGAGGCAGGTTGGTACGGAACCGTTTGAACCAGAGCAGCTGCGGGATGACGATATTGAAGGCAATCAGTGCCCAGTAGCTCCAGGCATACGGCCCAACCGTACGATTGACGATCAGGAAGTATTCGTAGATATTCGCGCTATACCAGGCATAGAACATCTCGCTTACATAGCCATAGGCCACCACCAGGCCGCTCGCCAGCATCACCTGGCCCATCAGGTCGAAGTGCTTCATGGTGATCAGGCTATGCAGGCCAAACCAGCGCCGGATCGGCACCAGCAGATTGATCACCATTGCAAAACCACAATAGACAGCACCCGCAACGAAGTAGGGTGGGAAGACCGTGACATGCCAACCCGGGAGTTGCGAGACGGCGAAGTCGAAGCTGATGATACTGTGCACCGAGAGCACCAGTGGGGTCGAAAGGCCGGCCAGAATAAGCGATACCATCTCGTAGCGGTTCCAGTCGCGCGCGCCGCCACGCCAGCCAAGCGAAAGCAGCCCGTAGAAGCGCCTCACCCAGATGTTCGTGGCCCGATCACGCAGCGACGCGAGATCGGGGATCAGCCCAATGAACCAGAAGAGCACCGAGACGGTTGCATACGTCGAAATGGCAAAGACGTCCCATTCCAGCGGGCTGCGGAACTGCGGCCACATCCCGAGCGTACCGGGGTATGGCAGCAGCCAGTAATCGAGCCATGGCCGGCCGGTGTGGATCAGCGGGTAGATACCGGCACACGCTACAGCGAAGATCGTCATGGCCTCGGCAGCCCGGTTGATCGAGGTTCGCCAATCCTGCCGGAAGAGTAAGAGAATCGCCGAGATCAGCGTCCCGGCGTGACCGATGCCGATCCACCACACAAAGTTGATGATATCGAAGCCCCAGGCGATTGGAATATTGATACCCCAGATACCAACACCGACGCTGAAGAGCACCACCAACGAGTACAGGTAGACAAGCAAGCCGATACCGGCCAGCACGAACCCGACCGGCCAGCCCCACGGCGTGCGCCGCAGCGGGGTAAGCACGATATTGCCGATCTTCGCCGTGACCGACTCATAGTTCTGGTTCGGCCCCAGGAAGGCGTCGGTCGTCTCAACGACCGGCGGCTTTTGAACACGTTGCGATTGCATGGGCACTCCGTCTCAGGCTTAGCCGCCAAGCTCAGCATTCGGATTCGAGATCTTCGCCAGGTAGCTCACACGCGGCCGCGTGTTCAGTTTGTCGAGCGAGGTGTACTTCAACGGCTCTTGCTTCAGCGCCGTTACCTGCGCATTCGGGTCGTTGATATCGCCGAAGACAATCGCCTGTGTCGGGCAAGCCTGCTGGCATGCCGTCACAATCTCGCCGTCGGCGATCGGCCGGTTGAGCCGCTGCGACTCGATACGCGCCTCGTTGATGCGCTGCACACAGAAGGTACACTTCTCCATCACACCACGCGACCGCACCGTCACATCCGGGTTGCGCTGCATCTTGAGCGACGGCGTCGTTTCGTCGGTATACTGCAGGAAGTTGAAACGCCGCACTTTGTACGGGCAGTTGTTCGAGCAGTACTTGGTGCCGACACAACGGTTATACACCATGTTGTTGAGCCCTTCGCTGTCGTGGACGGTGGCCGCCACCGGGCAGACGATCTCGCATGGTGCGTTTTCGCACTGCTGGCAGAGCATGATCATGTTGTACACCGCCGGGTTGTCGAGATCATCGGCATAATACTGATCGACCCGGATCCAGTGCATTTCACGCCCACGCCAGACCTCTTCCTTGCCGACGACCGGGATGTTGTTTTCCGACTGGCACGCAACGACACAGGCATTACAGCCATTGCAGATGTTCAGATCGATCGACATGCCCCAGGCATGGCCGGAGGTACGCGCCGCCAGCTGGGCTTCGCGGCTGTAATCGCGCTCGGGGAAGAGCGAAATGACTTCGTGCGTCTTCTCTTTGTAGAGGAACTTCTCGTTATCGAGGAACTCGGCGAATGTGCCGGAACGCACCAGGTCCTCCTCGCGACCTTCCATCGCAAAGTGGCCCTGGGTACTGGCGATCTTGTAGTTCTCGCCGACTTTAGCGACACTCGCACCGGCAGCGTACCACAGGTTCGCGCTGGTGCGCAGCAGATTGGCATTGAACCCGACCGGCGTTCCATCGGGGGTACCGACATTGCCGGCACGGGTACGCCCATAGCCCAGTGAAACGGTAATGACATCCTCAGCCTGGCCGGGCTGCAGATACACCGGTGCCTGCACACTGGCCCCGCCGACACCGACGTCGATAATATCGCCGGTGGCGAGCTGCAACCGCTCAGCGGTGCGCGGGCTAACCAGCGCGACGTTATCCCAGACGAGTTTGGTGAACGGCTTGGGCAGTTCGTGTAACCAGGCGTTGTTGCCGAAATCGGTATCGAAGCCGATGCTCGGATCGGGCCGGAAGACGAGTTCGATACCATCGCCGGGTGCTGCCGCTGCACCGCCGAAATTGGCGTTCAGCACAACCCGCTTGGCCGGTAGTGTCGTATTGGCGATCACCCCCCGGTTGAGCACCTGCGGCCAGAAGGTGCGGAAATCGGCGCTTAAGCCACGGGCTTCCCAGTAGCGCGAAACGATCTCGTAGCCGCTGGCGGTATCACCCTGGATGGCAGCCAGCAACTCATGAGCCGATTTACCATTGTAGAGCGGCGAGATCAGCGGTTGCACAATACTGGCGGTACCATCGAAGGCCCGCACATCGCTCCAGCCTTCGAGATAGTGGGTTCCATTAACATGCCAGGTACTCAGAGCACCGGTTTCGTCGTTGTACAGGCCGAGATGAATACTTGTGCCGGCCTTCGGCAGCGCAGCGGCGAAATTGATATCGGCTGGTGCGGTAAAGGCCGGGTTGGCCCCCAAAATGATCAGCAGGCCGACACGCCCCTGATCGAGTTCGGCGGTTAGTTCGGCCAGACCGGCAAGCTGCGCGCCAGGATCGGCCTCGACCGGATCGGAATACGTGATGGTGCGCCCGACATTACCGATAGCGGCATTCATGGCATGCGCCAGCGCATGCACTATCGGCGGCTGCTGTTCACCAACAGTCACGATACTGCGGCCGGCGGCACCCCTGAGATCGGCGGCGGCCGAACGTACCCCCGCCTGCTGTGCCTCGCTAAGGGCGGCACCGGCAGCACCACCGGCACCCCCGAGTTCGTTGGCCAGGGCCCGAGCCAGCGATTCGACAAGCCCCGAGCGGACCGCCAGCCGGTGGTCGGCCATAAAACCACTGGTGGTCGGCGTCGGTTCGGCAACATACACCCGATTGGTGCTCTTCTTCGACTTGCGGATACGCCGCTTTTCGGCAAACTCACGCGAGTGGCGCACTCCGGTGCCCGGCTCGCTCATGAAATCGGAGTCGAGCGCAACCACGACATCGGCATAGTTATAGCGATAGATCGTATTGACCGGCTCGCCAAAGGCCAGCCGCGCCCCTTCGAGTGTGTTATCGCGGCCAACCGATTCGTACTGATACCAGCGGGCATTGCTCTGCGCCGCCAGGATACTGCGGATCTGATCTACAAGGGTCGGCGACGTGACCGTACCGGTCAGAATGCGTAGCCCCATGCCCTGATTGGCGGCTTCA
>CALLZL010000470.1 GCA_937859575.1 uncultured Chloroflexota bacterium | reverse complement strand
GTTGCTGCGCGGTGAGTATTACATCCAGATCGATATTATCACCAGTAGCGGGACACAAGGCGCACTGCGCGGCCAGATCTGGCCATCGGGCGACTGTTTCAGCGCCGCGCTACGCGGCGACCAGGAGGTGCCGCCAAATGGGAGTAGTGCGCGTGGTAGTGCGCTGTTTGCTCTGAGCGCCGATCGGCAGATGTTACTTTACCGTATCAGCTATAGCGGCTTGAGCAGCGACGAAACGATGGCCCCTATCCACATCGGGCCACGTGGAACCAATGGCGGAATTGTTTTTGATCTGCCGGGCGGAACACCCAAGCATGGTGTGTTGAGTATCAACTCCACCAGCCTGACGAGCCTGCGCAGCAGCCTGCTGTATGTCAATATTCATTCGCAGGCGCTGCCGGGTGGCGAGATCCGCGGCCAGATCGCCCCGGCGAGCAGTTGCTTTACTGCCGATCTGCGCGGCTACGCCCAGGTACCGCCGAACGACAGCACCGCGACCGGGCGCGGATCGTTTGAGCTTGCAGCCGATGGGCTGACATTGCAGTATCTGATTACCTATAGCGGCCTCGAAACCGCCGAATTTGCCCAGCATATCCGCCAGGCACCCCCCGGCGTCGTGGGCAGCACAATTGCCGTGCTACCGGCCGGCACCACCAAGCGTGGCGTTCTGGTGCTGACCGTGCCGCAGGCGGTGATCCTGCGCGCCGGCGAGTACTATGTTAGTATTGCGTCGGAAGCCTTGCTGGAAGGGGAGATCCGCGGCCAGATTGTGCCGACGCCATGCCGACGCCTGCTGCCGCTGATCTCAGGTTGATCCGGCGCGATAGGCGGCAAGCTCGGCGCGGCCGCGCTCGCTCATCGACTCCAGGGCGGCATGCCACGCCGGGCGGTGTTCGCGCAGCGTGGTGACGATCGCCTCGCAGACTGCCAGGTTGCGGTGCCATTTGCGATCCGCCGGGATGACATGCCATGGCGCAATGGCCGTGCTGCAGTGGGTCAGGGCATCTTCGTAGGCGGTGGTATAGGCATCCCAATGTTCACGGTTGCGCCAATCGCCGGCCGAGAGCTTCCAGGCTTTCGTCACATCCTGTTCGCGCGCGAGCAGGCGTGCTTCCTGTTCTTCGCGGCTGATATGCAGGAAGCATTTGACGATGATTGTGCCGCTGGCAGCCAGCAGGGCTTCAAACTGATTGATCTGCTCGTAGCGTGCGCGCCAGATCTGCTCGGGTGCCAGGTTCAACACCCGCACGACGAGCACATCTTCGTAGTGCGAACGGTTGAAGACGCCGATCATGCCACGGCGTGGAACGACCTTATGCACGCGCCAGAGGAAATCGTGCGCCAGTTCTTCGGATGTCGGTACCTTGAACGACTCCACCCGGCATCCCTGAGGATCGACCGCCGCCATCACACTGCGGATGGTGCCGTCTTTCCCACTGGTGTCCATTCCCTGCAATACCAGCAGCAAGCTGTTGACATCGGCAGCATACAACTCTTCCTGCAGCACATCGAGCTCGGCTGCGAGTTCAGCAAAGCGTTGCTGGCCCTCTTCCTTACTGAGCCCACTATTGCGGCGGGGATCAAACCGGCTGAGATCGACGGTTGTGCCGGGTGGTATGGTTGCTGCGTATGTCATGTCTCCTCCATGCATTGGGGCTGCCGCCCGGCTTCCCGGATGCCGAGGAGGGCTGCCGGAAAGCCGGGCTAGATGGCAAGTGTCGTAGGTTTAGGGGGTATCTGCTGCCAGCATCGCGATCAGCGGTGAGTCGTCGATCGTGAGCGGCAGATCAACGCGAGCGCGGCGGCGACTCGATTCGTAGGTCGCGAAGATCAGTTCGGTCGTGCGCAGGGCGCGGCGTGCGGCGAGTTCCGGTTCACGCCCGTTCTTCAACGCATCAATCAGATCAAGCACGCCGCGTTTGACGCATTCACGGCCATGCAGCCCTTCATCGACCGGGATGTTCTGCCAGCCGCTCTGACCGGTACCCCACACCCGCAGCGGTGTATCGTCGCTGAAGCCGACCTCGATCATCCCCTGGCTGCCGATCAGGCGGTTGAGCAACGGATGAAACGCACCCTGACCGGTCATCATCAATCCTTCGACGCCATTGGCGAAGCGGAAGTGGCTCAGCCCCTGACCTTCAATCGGCACGCCAAACACCTTCTCGCTGCCGCGCAGATCGATCTGGCCGATCACCCACTCAACCGGAGTTTCGTCGTTGTAGAAGAAGAGCATATCGAACCAGTGGGTGCCCCAGTCGAACAGGTTGCCGGTGGTTCCTTCGAGCCGGCGCAGTTCGCCGATTGCGCCGGCTTTGAGCAGTTCTTTGGCTCTGCGGAAGGGCGTGCCGAACCGCCGTTGATGGTTGAATGTCAGCTGCACACCATGCTGCTCGCACACTTCGACCATGCGTCGCGATTCGCCATAGGTGGGTGCCATTGGCTTCTCGCAGTGGATCGCCTTCACGCCGGCCTCGGCGGCGGCGATAACCATCTCGGCATGCAGATGCGGCCAGGTGCTGATACTGACGATATCGAGTGCTTCGTTTGCCAGCATCACACGATAATCGTCATAGAGTGCATCACCGCCATGCAGCGCCTGGAAGGCGCGTGCATTTTCGAGGCTGATGTCGGCCAGGGCTACAATCGCGGCATCGCTGGATGCCTTATACCCTTCAGCGTGTTGATGCGACATGCCGAAGCCGGTTGCACCTTCGGTGCGCCATGGCTTGCCGCAGCCGATAATACCGACACGATAGGTTGACATAGGTGCTCTTTCTGTATGATTCTCATGCAACGACATCTTACAGCCCCTGCGACGCGAGATAGGCGCGGCTGACGCGGGCGCTTTCGAGAGCCGTCGGCAGCTGGGTGACATCAGTTTCGACGATCAGCCAGCCTGTGAAGCCGGCTGTGTTCAAAATCTCGAAGATCGCCGGGAAATCAACCGCCCCCTGACCGAGTTCGGTCCAGATGCCGTGCTGCTGACATTCGGCATAGCCCCATTGTTCTGCACGCCCCTGGGCGGCAACCGCGCTGTTAATATCCTTCAGATGCATGGTCTTGATCCGTGGCGCATAATCACGGCAGAAGGCAACCGGATCGGCACCGGCCCAGGCCAGGTGGCCAGTATCGGGGCCGAGAAACACCAGTTCGGGATCGGTCAGCGCCAGCAGCCGATCAATCTCTTCGCGGGTTTCGATCACTGCGCCGACATGATTATGGAAGCATGATCGCACCCCTTCGCGCAAGGTTATCGCCCCGACCTCGTTGAGGAGTGCGCCAAAATGCCGCAATTCTTCGTCGGTCAATCCATCGTCGGCGGTCACATGGCCGGATGTCTGGCTCCGTGTGCGGCCCGAACGAGTGACATAATCGAAACCGGCCGGGGCGACATACAGTGCATCACAGCCGATGATGCGGGCAAAACGGGCGAGATCGGCTGCACGGCCCAGAATGGCATCACGCTGTTCTGGTTTCCAGAATTCAGCGCCGAGGTAGCCGGGGGCCGGGCGCAGGCCGAAGCGCTGGAAGCGGGCCAATGCAGCTTCGGCACTTTCGGCCGGGCGGGGTGAAGCGGGGGCACCGGCATAGCCGGCTGCGGCAATCTCGGCGAGTACCTGCTCTTCCGAAAGGTTGCGCGGCCAGGTGATCTGGCCGCAGCCAACAAGTACGTGCTTCATTGATGTGGTTGCTCCTTTGCGGCAATCTACGATGTGGGGTTATTCCTGGCCGGGAATCCGGCCGCGCCGCCGGCGCCGCCGTGGATGTTCGCCACCGCGACCGGGCTGCTGAGCAGACGGTTCTGGATCGGGAAGGGCGGTGTCGTCGGCCGCGGTCGGGGTGATCGGGCGACGTTCGGGGCGCGGGTGATGACGCTCCTGCGGCCGGTTCGGGCGTGGTTCGGGCGGGCGCAGTTCTTCGTCGGCATTCTCTTCGAGGAGCGAGAGCGCATCCAGCATATCGGGATTATCGAGTTCATCGCGCAGCAGGCGTCGTTCGCCGGTGTGGCGCGGCTCACGGCGCGGTGGCGGCTCGCGCCGGCCGGCCTCGCGTCGTGGCCCAGGGGTGATTCCCTCTTCGGCGCGGCTACGGGCCAGATCGGCAACCCGCTCACCTGCTTCACTCAATACATCGGGGCGATATTCGGCCTGCATCCCACCGCCACTGAGCTCGACAACCACCGTTCCTTTGATCAGGTTGACGGTCGCCACCTCGCCGGGGCCGTCGGGGGTCTGTACCCAGGCACCTTTGCGCGGCATTTCGGTCTTCATGTCGAGATACTGCTCGTGTTCGTACGAAAGGCAACAGAGCAGGCGGCCACAGACTCCGCTGATCTTCGAGGGATTGAGCGGCAGATCCTGATCTTTGGCCATTTTGATCGAGACACGTGCATAATCAGGCAGGAAGGTCGCACAGCAGAGGGTACGACCGCACGGGCCGATTCCACCGAGCAGCTTGGCTTCATCGCGTGGGCCGATCTGGCGTAGTTCGATACGTGTCTTGAAGGTACGCGCCAGATCACGCACCAGCATGCGGAAATCCACCCGTTTTTCGGATGTGAAATAGAATGTCAGCCGTGAGCCATCGAAGCTATACTCAGCCTTCACCAACCGCATCGGCAGATCATGGTCGCGGATCTTTTCGGCACAGCGCGCCAGGATCGTCTCCTGGCGGGCGTTCAGCTGGTGCAAACGTTCGAGATCCGCGGTTTCGGCGCGCCGGATCACGGCTTTGAGTTCGCCGACAATCTCGCCGGGTGCGACTTCGCGTGCCGGGTATGCGATCTTGGCCAGTTCCGGGCCACGCACAGTATCGACAATGACATGCTCGCCCTGATTGAGTTGCTCAATTCCATTCGGGTCGAAGTAATAGGTCTTCCCTGAATCTTTGAAACGAATTCCGACGACAGTTGGCATACTTCTCTCTATATTCTGCGACCGAACCCCAGTGTTCGTGTCGTGGTCAGCGCGGCGACAGATCGGCAGTACCGGGGCGTCTGGGCCTGGTACTGCCGAGAACTTTAAAGGTCTTGACGAGCTGGGCTTTACCTTTCAGCTGGAAGTCACCCATCTCTTGCACGGTAAATGTATCGCCAATAGCGGCGCGTGTCGCTTCGGATATGAGCACGGAGTTGAGATCGGCTTTACCTTCGATGCGTGAGGCGGTATTGACGGTATCGCCGATCACGGTATATTCCAGCCGCTGGCGGGTGCCGAAGAAGCCGGCATACACCGGGCCGGTATTGATACCAATGCGGAAATCAAATGCTTTGGTTGGATCGATACGGCTGATCAGGCGTCTGTGCGCATCGATCATGCCAAGTGCGGCCCGCACGGCCCGCTGCGCATGGTCGTCGGTTTGATCCGGTTCGCTGAAGCGTGGTGCGCCGAACAGCGCCATGATGCCATCGCCGATATATTTGTCGAGCGTGCCGCCATGGGCAAAGATGACCTCGGTCATCTCGTGCAGATATTCGTTGAGCAGATCCTGGACTTCGCGCGGCGTGAGCCGTTCGGAGAGCGATGAGAAGCCGCGTACATCGGCAAACAGCACCGAGACGACAAGCTCTTGCGGTTCGCGCAGCCGGCCGTGTTCCGAGAAGTAGCTGGCGGCATCTTTGGCGATATTGGGCGAAACGAAGCGTTCGAAGAGCTGGCGCTGGCGTTCCTGTTTCTGGAGCTCTTCGCTGAGCTGGGCGCGTTCGATATTCATGGCCGCCTGGCTGGCGACGACCACCAGCATATCGCGGGCACGTTCGTCGAACTGGGCACGCCCCGGTGAGTCGATGTAGATCAGCCCGAGCACACGGCGGTCGGCGACGAGTGGTACGCAGATCGCCGAGCGGATATTGGCACTGATAATACTCTGCGAGCCCTGGAAGTCGAGATGGGCATTACGAGTTAGCACCGGCTCGCGGCTCTCAATCGCTTTGCGCGCAATCGTCGAACTGATGGTTACATCATCGCTGGTTGGCGGGTGGATGACGCGTGGAATCAGTTCGTTGCCGCGGGCCAGCAACAGCAGGCCGCGCTGTGCCGGAACCACCCGCAGTACCTCTTCCATAACGGCATCGAGGAGTTCGTTCAACACCAGGATGCTGTTGAGCCGTTTGCTGATCTGAAAGAACTCGCGCACATCAAGTGCCAGCTCGGGTAGTTCGCCGGTCTGCACTTCGGGGCCGGAAGAGAGATCCATCGGGAAGTAGCGCGCATCATCGAGCACAACGCTCTGAGGGGCACGATCTTCGTAACTCAGCTCGAACGGGCCGATCTGGATCGTTGCACCATCGCTGAGGCGTTCGCTCTTGACATGCAGGCGGTTGACACGCACCCCATTGCGGCTGTCACTGTCGATCAACCAGGCCTCGCGACCGCGTAGCTCGATGCGGGCGTGCCGGCGTGACACAAAGGCGTGGTTGAGGACAATGTCGTTTTCGAGGGCTCGACCGATCGTGAGCCCGCCGGCCGCGAGGGGGAAGGTCTTCCGCTCGCCGTTGATCTCGACAATAAGCCGCGCCATAATACACCCCGTAGTGATGAGTTTTCGGCCTGTTCAGTATAGCAGAGCGATAGGGGTGCGGCAAGCCGTGGAATGATGCATGTAGGGCGTATGCGTGCTCGGGTGGTGTGCGACCCACGAGCCTGCGACGGCACTATGCTATAATTTGGCGCGTTCCGATGCCTGCGGAGATAAACCATGAACAATGCGCCGACGGTACGGCAGACGGCTGCCTTCCTGGTGTTTCTGGCCGGGCTGTTCATTATCGCGCTGCTGGTGGTAGCGCAATTGCCGGCACCACAGACAGCCGGTATTCAGCCGACACCGCTGCCCTTCGAGGCGGCACCGACCGAACTCCCACCGGCGTCGGCGGCGTGTCGTGATCGGGCGCAACCGTATCTGGCGC
Organism: uncultured Chloroflexota bacterium; assembly: GCA_937859575.1. Lineage (GTDB taxonomy): Bacteria > Chloroflexota > Chloroflexia > Chloroflexales > Roseiflexaceae > CALLZL01. The sequence continues at coordinate 2,427 of CALLZL010000470.1, read as the reverse complement.
AGATCGACCCGCTGCTGGCCGAGTGGGATGGTGCGCGCCGCAGTGCCGGCCGGGCCAGTGATGCGGATCTGCCGGGGCAGGTGACGGCGCTTGAGGGGTTGCGCAGCCGGGCCGAGGGGATCACCCCGCCGGCGTGTGTTGCTCCGGCGCATGCATTGCTGATCGAGGCGATGGATCTGGTGATCCAGGCCTACCGCGGGTTTGTGATCGAGCGCCCCGAAGAACCACTCCGCGCACTGCTTGATGCCGCAGATCAGCGCTATACGGTCGTGATCGAACAGTACACAACCCTGCGTTAATCCACAGGGTTGTGCAGGGTCATCGGGCGCTGCGGTGTGTGATGCCGCCCATCACGGTTCGACAATCCGATACGTGATCTGTTCCTCGGCGGTGACGAGCTGCTCTTTGGGTTGGCCCGGCAGCGCCGGTTGCGGCAACAAGCGCCGCACATTCAAATCTTCCGAAATATGCTGAATATCGCCGAGGGTCAAACCGGCAAGGCGGGCATACCCCTGCGCTCGCGCCTCGGCTTGCCTGAAAGCAGCTTCGCGTGCCTGCTGTTCGGCACTGCTTGGATCGGACGTCTTGAACTGGATCTCTTTGAAGCTGTTGCCGCCGATCGCGATCACCTGAGCCAACTGCGCGGCACCGGCACCCTTCGGATCGGCAATTGTCACCAGTACCGGGGTCAGCACACGATAGCCACTGATCTTGCGGTCGTCGCCGAGCACCGGCGCGACATCCGGATCGGTTGTCTGGATCTTATCCGGGGTGATACCGAGTGCCACAATGCGCCCGATGGTTGCCGCAACCCGCGCCTGATTGGCGGGGAGTGCCTGAGCCAGGCCAGGTGCTTCATCCTTGACATCGATACGCGCAATCGCCAGATCCGGTTCCCCTTTGAGCTCGACAAACCCGATCGCCGTGATAGTGCGCATCCGAATACCATCGGCAACCAGCGCCGTCTGCTCGCTGATACCGTCGGTAGCCCGCACCAGTTCGACCGTCTGCGTGCTGATGTCGCTGGTGACCTGCACCAGGTTGGTTGTCTGCTCAACGAGGCGTGCGATCTCTTGCGATACGTCGGCGTTTTCTTGCTGGAGCGCGGCCACATCCTGGCGCACTGCAGCCACCTGTTGCTGGAGTGCGGTAAATTGCGCCAGCGAAACCTGCCCTGCAGCCGTGGCAGGTGTCGGGGTGGTGCTGGTTGTCTGCGCGACGGCAGCCGGTGCACGGCCGGTGCCGGCGATACCGATCGCGATGCCGATCACGAGCAGGAGGATGCCGGCACATGGCAACAAGAATGCACGCCGTATCATGGCTTTCTCCTTGCAGGTTGGCGGCGATCGCTAGCCCTGAGCCAGTTCTTCGAGGCGGCGCAGATTCACGAGGGTGATCGTGTAGCGGTCGATTTCGAGCAACCTGGCATCGCGAAACTGATTGATGACTTTGGTCACCGTCTCGCGGTAGGCGTTGATCATTTCGGCCAGCTGGCGATGGCTATGACGCGGCAAAACTTGTTCGGCGTGAACACCGCCATGGGTGCGGGCGAGTTCGAGTAGCAGCGATGCCAGGCGTGCCGGAACAGATTTGAAGGCGACTTCTTCGAGGCGTGCGCTGACGGCCACCCGGTGCTGGCCGATGTCAAGCAGCAGCGACAGGCCGAGTGCCGGGTCGTGCTCGATCCGGCTGCGCACTTCATGCGCCGGAATACGGTAGATCTGGGTGGGAACCACAGCTTCGGCAAAGGTGTCGTACAACTCATCATTGACGATTGCGGTGTGGCCGAGCAGTTGGCCGGTTTCGGCGCTACGCAGCGAGAGTTGACGCCCTTCCGAAGAGCGTAGATACAGGTTTACCTGCCCGTCGTGTATGACAAACAGATCAGCGGCACTGTCGCTTGGGGTATAGATCTGTGCACCGCGGGGGAACTGCTCGGCGGTGCGCCCGTCGAGTAGAAGATGCCAGCTGTCGCCGGCGTCAGTTGTTCGTTCCTTGATACGAAGCATCGATCCTCCTGAATTGGGTGTTTCCGATTGCGGCTGCCCTTGCGTAACCTGCATTGTACCATAGTTCACCGGCATGCGGATGGCGGCCGGTCAGGGTCTATGCGTTCTTGTGACAGCTATAGCCAGGTGCACAACGATTGATCATTGGGAGCGCTCGCATCTTGCGCACATGCGGGCGGGACGCCCGCGCTCCCAGGATGCGGATGGCTCAAGATTTCTACACCTGGCTATAGATGTGTATCCAGGGCGTATACAGTCTCTTGCAGGCTGTGTATCGACCAATTCGGTTATTCTAGCTGTAGGATTGGCAGCGCATCGGCACCATTGCGATCATCACGCGGCAGGCTGGTCTGCAACGGCAAGCGCCGGCCATCGGCAGGGTCGTAGAGGCCAATATAGAGGGTATACGGCCCGGCGG
>CALLZL010000469.1 GCA_937859575.1 uncultured Chloroflexota bacterium | reverse complement strand
CCCGGTGTCGGTCTGGCCCGTGCTTGCGCGTCGTTCAAGCGCGTCGCTATGGCCGGCGACGGCGTGAACGACGCGCCAGCACGGGCCAGGCCGACACCGGGATCGCGATCGGCGCCGGCACCGACGTGGCGATCGAGACTGCCGACATCGTGCTGATGAAGAGCGATCCGCTCGACATCCTGAACGCGCTCACCATCTCGAAGGCGACCGTACGCAAGATGAAGCAGAACCTGTTCTGGGCAGCGATCTATAATATGTTGGCCATCCCGGTGGCGGCGGGGGTACCCTACCCTACCTTCGGCATCGAGCTGCGGCCAGAATGGGCGGCCCTGCTCATGTCGCTTTCGTCTATCATTGTGGCGGTGAATGCAGTGCCGCGCGGTGTCGAGCGTGAGCTTAGCGGCCCGACCCAGCCAGGACAGACTGCGGTCGGACGCCCAACTCCGGCCACGTAACCAAGGTATACGAGATGCGAAGGATCCCGGTACGCGCCAGGATCCTTCGTATAGGCGATTGGAGCGAGCAGCTACGCCATGGCGGCCCGCTGGGGCCACCACGCTGTAGCTACGTAAGGTAATTTATGCAAACTCAGACACATTTCCTGATCAGCGCGGCGCTTGGCCAGTTCGGTCGGCGCCGCACCACGCTATCAGTGCATATGTCGGCGATACTCGCAGGCTCCGTGCTGCCCGATATTCCCCTCGCACTGCTCACGCTCCTCTATGGTGCCTACTACCGCTGGATCGCGCCCCCACCCCAGGGTACCGATGTCCACGAACTGTTGCACTTCCGCCTGTTCTACATCGACCCGGTCTGGATCGTCGCCCACAACACGCTCCACTCTCTTGTGATCACGGGGCTTCTAGCCCTGGTGGGGGTGCTCGTGGGGCGGCGCGGCCGCCAATGGGGATGGATGCTCTTCTGGTTTGCCCTCAGCGCTGGGTTCCATACGGTACTCGATATCTTCACCCACCATAGCGATGGTCCGCTACTCTTCTTCCCGCTGAGTTGGAGCTACCGTTTCGCCAGTCCGTTCAGCTACTGGGAAGACGCCTACGCCGCCGATGCCGTGCGCCTCACCGAGTATGTACTGAGCGCGGTGAGTCTCATCTACTTGGCTATCACCTGGGTTGCGGCGAGACGACTCAACGCTGAGCGGGCCAGACAACCAGATCTAGATCAGGACGGCTGATATTTTTATTGCCTCGTCGCAGCTCTGGTTACGGGTACATCAGCCGAGCAGGTCCGGCAAGCAGTTTAGCGAATCTGGTGGATAAGCGGTAGCGATCAACAAGCTGGAGGCGTTCATTCACGAGCTTGACGCTCAGGCTGGCACGCACATCGAGATGGAACATGCCATCCACATGCGCACGCACGCACAGGACGTCATCACCGCACTGAGCGGCATAGATCAGGGTTAGGCCCAACACGATGACCAGACGACGCACTCTTCGTTGTTAGCGGGTAACCGAATCGCTCACAAGCCTGACCATTTCTATCTTGCTATCGTGACGCCCTGCCACTGAATACTGGCTGAGTGACTGGCGTGGCTGCAGATACTATGGCACTCGCAGGGTCGACGAAGTTGATTCGTCCAACCGCCAGCCCGCAGGGCGAATAGCTTGTCGAGGTTACTGAAGGTGGCCGTCTTGCCCGCCCGGCGGCCAATCAGTATCGCAACATCACACCACACTTTGCTTACGGGCACGGAGATGCGTCACCGTGGTTACCGCAAGAACCGACTCCTCATGAACGACCATCACGTCGAAAAAGCCAGCCTCACACGCCATGGCAGGTAGCAGCCCATCGATATTATCGGCTACCTCCTCAAGATGACGCACAAGCGGCATGGCGAGCTTCGCAAGCGGTGTGTGGGGAGGGCCAAAGTCGAGGATATGGAGTTCGCCATCGGCGCGTAACACCCGATAGACCTCGCGCAATACCGCGCGTTTTGTCGATGACGATAGGTGGTGGAACACGAGACTCGAAAGCACACGATCGAACGTTCCAGTGGGGTAGGGCAATGCAGACGCCAACGCCCGGCTGAAAAACACTTGTAACCGCGTATGATCCGTCTTTGCAGCGGCTATGGCAAGCACGTCAGCATCACCATCAAGTCCTATAACTATCGCCGATGGCTGTGACTTTTTGATCATCGCCATTAATGTCCCAGTGCCACATCCGAGATCGAGAACGTGCTGACCGGGTACGATATCCGCTTCCATAAGAAACTGCTGCTTGAGATCGTCTTCACGAAAGAATATGCGCAGCAGTGGGTCGTAAAGGGGTGTCAAGATGCGGAGGCCAAGCGCAGGGATATAGGCGGGACGATGTGTCATAGTAACCTCCGTCAGATGGTGCGGCTGCGCAATCTGCGCCGCCTACGATACGTGGCTAACGAACGGCAGACCTGCTTGAACAACGTGACGAGCGGTCGGGCACCCGGTTTGGCCGCGATAGACCAGCGCACTGTCGGTCACAGCTGTTGACGTCGCGGTTGGCGGTCCAGACTGCATCGACGCGCCTAGACGCATGTCGGCAGCCAGTTGCTGATATATCCGTTGAACGCCCGTCATACAATCGCCACCATAAGACCAGCACAGCTGCATAGTGATTCGCTCGATCAGTACTTTGCCTAGCCAGGGCGATGCGGCCCGGATAGTCATTGCGTGAGATCAGCGGCGTTCGCTGGCCCACGATTCCATAGCCGCCGACTATCAGGATATCCTTCTTCGCATTATGCGTCGACGCGATAGTTGCGCATCATCCCAGCGCCTTCATGCTCCAGGTTATGGCAGTGGTAGACGTAGGTGCCGAGGTAGTCACGAAAGGCCATCAGCAGCTTCACTCGCTCGCCCGGCATCACCAGTACAGTATCTTTCCAGCCTTCATCAACATACCCCTCTTTTATCCCTTCCCAGCCATTTCGCAGGTCGGGCAGCACATCGCGACTGATTACCTGGAACTGCCTGCCATGGATATGGATGGGGTGAGCCATGCCCATGGGATCCATCATCTCACCTGGATTGATCTCGTTACTGATCTCCCACACCTCAATTGTATCGAGCTTTATCACCTCGTCGGGCGCAACGGCGTTCATCTCGAAGGTTTTACCGTTGATACGCCACTCCATGCCCCGCAGCGAGAGGGCGATGGGTCGCGGATTGTCACGGTTGACGGCATCCTCAAGTTGATAGCGCTCGATGCGTGCGAGGGTTGAAGGTAAGATCAGCGTTTCGTCTTCCTGACGGATGACACGGATGCGCAGGATGTCAAGGGCTGCGCCTAAAGGTGGGGCATTATCGTTGCTCATGCCGCCCATGGCACCGTGGTCCATACCGCCCATGCCGTCCATACTGCCCATGCCGCCCTCTGTGCCAACCCCCTCGGCACCTGTGAAGACCTGGCTTACGAGTGTGAGGGTCGTCCCAAGGGGAACATCGCGGAGATCGGCCCAGAGCTCGATGCGTTCGCCCGGTGCGAGCATCACAAACGCCCGCGTGACGGGAGCCTCCAACAGACCGCCATCGGTGCCGATGACTGTGAGCGGAGCCCCCGTATTCCAGGCAAGTTTATAGATTCGGCTGTTGGAGCCGTTGAGTACGCGCAGCCGATAGACGCGAGTCGCAAGGTCGAGGGTCAGGTCGGGTGCGCCATTGACGAGAAGACGTTCACCAAGAAATCCCATCATCTGCGCCATCATATCGGGCTGATATACGAACTGGTTCTGGCTGTCGAAGGTGCGATCCTGAATGACCACAGGCAGGTCATACGTTCCTGTGGGGAGGCCGGCTGCGTCCTCTTCGGCGTCGCTGACAAGGAAAAGACCGGCTAGCCCCATGGTCACCTGCTTCCCAATCATGCCATGGGGATGGGGGTGGAACCAATAGGTGCCTGCGCGGTCGTTCACGGTGAACTCGTAGATATAGCGCTCGCCCGGCGCAATCACACCACTGGGATGTCCATCGATGACTGGCGGGATGTGGAGCCCATGCCAATGGATAATGGACGTTTGTGTGGCGTCGGGCAGAGCATTTTCGAAGGTCACGCGCAACTTTTGCCCAGTACGGACACGAATGATGGGACCGAGGTAGCTATTGGGAAGCGCCTGCACTGTTGCTGCATCGCCAGCATTCACCTGAGCTTGGTACACCCAGACCTTTGTGCTGGTGCCGGGAAGTAATTGCACCTCGGATTGAGTTGCGCGCAGGGTGACATCAAGGTCAGGGTTGAAGGCAGGGTTGCGCGTCGGTTGTGCCAAGCCGTCGATAGTAGGGACAGCAGGCGTATCTATGCGCGGTTGGGATGTTGCGGCGCAAGCGCCAAGGAGGCTCCCTGCGCCAAGTACGAGCGTTCCGGCACCTGCCAAGCGCAATAGATCGCGGCGGCTTAATATTCGTCGCGGCATATGATGTGTTTCCTCTCTAGTCAGGCTTGATCTTGCGGGGATTCTATCGGAACCGTCAACCGTTGGGTTGTCATTAGCATCTCCCTTCGTTCTGTTTGGGTCGCGGCAGGCGGCTCATGTCTCGTGCCGCCTGCCGTATCGGCCGCCGGCGTGCGTCATTGTGCCTGGCAAGCCGATACTGGCAGCATAATATCCCTAGTTGAGTGAGTCCTGAGGCCATGCTGAAGCCCGGCTGAAGCCCTTGATCCAGTGCAGAATCTGGTACGAAGTCGATTCCTGACGTGGTGCATTTAGACTGGAGCACTGAGAGAGAGGCCGCAGATCGTGCATTTCCCGTCGGGAAATGGTCTACCGGTGTCCAGGAGCGGCGATGATCATTGAGCAAGGAGAACACATCCTCAGAAACAGGACAGTCGACCGGAGGCGTGTATCGCCCACACCTGCCCATTGCAGCGTGACACAGCAGCCGAGTGAACCAACACGCATCTCGATGAGCGCCGCAGTGCATCGGCGAGCCTCAGGGCAAGTAAGGTAAGCAAACCAGCACCTGTGTTCCGCATCCTGGGGCGCTTGTAATGCTGATCGTCCCGTGATGTCGTTCAACAATCCAACGGGCGATCGAGAGCCCCAGGCCGGTGCCGCCAGGATTGCGGCTACGGGCCGGATCAGCGCGGTAGAAACGCTCGAAGACGCGAGGGAGATCGTTGGGTGGTATTCCTACGCCGGTATCGCGTACTGAGATCTCGATCCTGTTCCTTGACTGCTTCAGGCCGAGTGTCACTGTGCCGCCTACTGGGGTGTATTTCACGGCATTGTCAAGGAGGATGAGAACCAACTGACGCAGACGATCTTCATCGCCGCGTGTGTGAGCCGGCTCAAATGGGTTGAGCCGCAGTGTTCGTCCATCGGCGATCTTTCGCCCAATCTGGAAGGTATCGAGCACTACCGTGTCAAGATCGACCGACTCCTGCCGGATGCTGACTCCCGCATCAGCTCGGGCGAGGACCAGCAGATCGGCCACCAGCCTGGTGAGTCGATCTGCCTCCCGCGCGGCTTCGTCGAGAGCTTCGACGCGCTCAGCGGGAGGGAGTTCGGGTCGGCGCCGCATGAGATCGATATTGCCTTGGATGGCGGTCAATGGCGCGCGCAGTTCGTGTGAGGCGTCGGCGACAAAGCGCTGTTGGGCAATATATGCCTGCTCAATACTCTCGATCATCGTATTGAAGGTGGTGGCCAAGATTCCGAGCTCATCCTGCTGCGCGGGCGCGGGTATACGCCGGGAGAGATCACGCGAGACAGTAATGGTTCGGGCTATGCGCACCATCTGGGTGACTGGTTGCAGCGCATGGCCGGCGACGCTTAAGCCCCCGACAAGAGCACCAAGCAGCCCGATTGCCCCAAGGCCGAGCAACATGAGCCGGAAGGTGCGCATCCCGGCGTCAATGCGCCCGAGGGGCGATACGGCCTCGATGTAGCCGATAAGGACTCCGTCGCTGGGGCGTTGTAACGGCAATACAAGGGCTCGCCAACGCTCACCGCCGGAGGTCACGGTTCCGAAGGCGCTTGATGACGGTAGGTTGGGCGGAGTCAGGGGTGCTAGCTCGGCGAGCCAACCATAGGCTGGGCCGGCGGGCGCTGTGAGCACAGCCCGAGGATCAATCGGTGGAGCGAGCGCGCCATTCGGCGTGTCTTCACGGAGCATCCCATCAGGCGTATACAGACGGAGTACCACATCGAAGCCGCTGCTATCTTGGTCAAGGTGCGGTATGATGTCCGACGCAGTCATATTCGCCATTGCATGGCCTGCACTGGTCGTCAGAACGCGATCCAGATCGTCATACTGGCTTCGGCTGTGAACCGTATAAGCAAGAGTGCCGACCATAAGCAGCACAAACCCGCATAGGCCAGCGCACCACAGAACCAGGCGCAGTCGGAGTGACATCAGGAATCCTCCTGACGGAGCACGTAGCCGACTCCACGGACGGTGTGTAGCAGCCGGCGCTCGCCCTTGCTCTCAAGTTTCTGGCGAAGTTGTTTGACATAGACTTCCACAATATTTCCGTTTCCGCCGAAGTCATAATCCCAGACACGATCGAGCAGCAGATCCTTTGGCAGTACCTGTTCGGCATGGCGCAGGAACTCGTGGAGTAGCTTGAATTCAAGGCTGGTAAGAATCACCGGCCGCTCGCCGCGGTGCACGGCATGGCGCAGGGGATCAAGCTTCAAATTGGCATAACTCAGAACCGTAGGCTGCTCGACATCACGTCGGCGGAGCAGCGCTCGAACATGAGCCAGCAAAACATCGAAGCTGAACGGCTTGATCATATAATCATCAGCGCCTGTCTCTAGACCTTCGACCTGTTCAGCTGGGGTGTCGCGTGCAGTCAGCAGGAGCACTGGCAGGGCTGCATCGGCCGCGCGTAGCCGACGCAGCACCTCTAGCCCGCTGATACCTGGCATCATAATGTCCAGTACCACAAGATCGGGCGGGACTTCGCGGGCGGCAGCGAAGCCAGCCGACCCGTCGGCGGCGATTACCACAGTGTAGCCCTCGTAGGACAGGCCGCGTCGAAGGATGCTTGTCACGGCGGGATCATCATCAATCACGAGTATATGCGTCACCATTGCCTCCTTGGCCAGTGAACGCCCGAAGAAGCGTCATTCACTGTCTTAGCTTAGCAAGATTGTGACGCCGTGTACGAAAAACATTCATCACCGAATGTTATCAAACCGTAACTGTAGTGTGCGTCAGTGTGCGTCGCCAGATTGTCATCGGGTATTCCGTCCGCTCCGCAAGATGCTCCCGGCGAGCGTTCCTCCTAGTATCAATGCTGCAATGAAACCGAAGGCGAAGAGCAAGCCGCTCCAGCGCTCGATGCCTGCGGGGTGAAACACTGCGAGAAGTATAGCGAGGCCGACGATAAAGGCGGAAGCCAGCATGCCGAACACGAGTCTATTCGCCAACTGCTCTACGCGCTGCAGGATCGGGTTCCATGCCTTCAGGTTGCATGCTGACCCACAATCCAGTGTGCTCAATCTCAGTGAGGATTTGACGTAGTTGCGCTGGGAACTCTAGGCCCATCCCGACCATGACTTGGCCCGCCGAAGCCATCTCTCGTGCTAGCCGCATGGGGGCATATCGCTGGCGAATCAGCCGCCTGGCATAGGGCGCAATCGCCTCGGAGAGCCGAAAACGTGGATCGAGTTGTGCACCCATGCCCTCACTCATAATGAGAGTCTTGAGCAGGAGGACAAGATCTGGCGGTAGCTGGAGCTGGTGGGTGCGAATCGTCGCGAACGCTGCCTCCATCAATGGCCCAAGCGCGATCTCGTCCAATGTGCGTCCATAATATGGCGCGAGCAGTCGTGCCATATCGGCACGTAGCGCCCGCCGATCGACGCGCTGGCGAGCAAAGCCAAGGGCAAGCAGCGCGTCGACGAGTTGATCGTAATCGTGATGCAGCACTGCCAGGATGATACTCGCCAATGCATCGCGCGGATCGTCGCTGACTGTCCCGATCATCCCAAAGTCGATTAGGGCGATACGCTCGTCCATTTCGATAAAGAGGTTTCCCGGGTGCAGGTCGGCATGGAAAAGTCCGTGCTCGAAGATCATCTGGAGAATTGCGTCGGTTGCATGCCGCGCCAGGGCGGAGCGATCGACGCCCGCAGCATCGATCGCTGTGATGTCGGTGACCTTCATCCCCTCAATGCGCTCCAGAGTGAGCACCTGCCCAGAAGAATGTGACCAGAAGACGCGAGGGATGTGTACGCTCGGATTGGCAGAGAAGTTGGTTGCGAAACGCTCGACTGCCCGCCCTTCCTGTTCATAATCCAGCTCGGCGCGGATAGTGCGGGCAAACTCGTCGGCAAGGGCGACCAGATCGTACTGCTCGGCAGTTGCCCAACGCTGTTGTGCCGTACGAGCGAGACTCTTCAGCAGCGTGAGGTCGGCCTCAATCTGGGCAACGACACCCGGCCGCCGTACCTTAACGACCACAGCCGCCCCGTCCGGCAGCGTCGCCGCATGAACCTGCCCGATCGAGGCGGCCGCCAACGGCTCCTGCTCAAAAGTTGCGAAATGGTCGGTCAGGGAGCCATCAAGCTCTGCTTCAACTATGGCGATTATGAGATCGCTCGGCACGCTTGGAACCCGATCCTGTAGCAGAGCGAGCTCGCGCTGATACGCTGGGGGAAGCAGATCGGCGCGGGTCGAAAGTAGTTGGCCGAGCTTGGCGAAGGTCGGACCAAGCTCCTCCATGGCCAAGCGGATATGCTCGGGGGGAGTATAGGGGGTGGCGCGGGGTGTGTGGCCCAGCAACCCCCAGTGAAACGGCACATACCGATTTAGGCCGAAGACGCCGACCAGATACCCGAGGTCATGGCGGATGAGCGCATCGGCGATCTGTCTGGAGCGTACGGCGGCATCCATAGGCTGATTATTGGGTGACGACATGCTTTCCCGCTCCTCAATGTGTTACAGCAGTATTCCATAGCCGATTGATTTCGGCCTAAGCCGAAGCTGAGAACCAGCAAAACATATTCAGCGGTACTTAAGACCAGCCTCAGCTTCGGCTCAGGCAGAGGCGGGATCATTTCCGCACGACAACAAAGCATCGACTGAACATACGGCGCACCTTTGGGGTTATGCGCCGTATGCATTGCTGCTCCTGTCTCCGTTGCTTCATCTGTATTATGCATGGCGGAGATAGTGGCGGGGGATATATGCAAACCCAAGGGCGAACGGAAAGCCGCCGGGGCCGGGGGGCCCCGGCATGGGGGGAACCCTTTTCCCGGCCACCCCCCGCCCCCCGCAGGGTTTAACGGAGGAGGGGGGGAGGCGCCTGGACAGGGGCCGGGGAGGGGATCTCGGAACCGCCCCCGCCGTAAATGCGGTGGAGTTCAAT
>CALLZL010000468.1 GCA_937859575.1 uncultured Chloroflexota bacterium | reverse complement strand
GAGATAAGCTAGTGACTGGAGTTCAGACGTGTGCTCTTCCGATCTGGGTCGGCGGCGTGGGTGGTGCCATACGCGTGCTCTGCTCTTTGGCTTCTTGCAGGCGTCGCTCGGCCTCTTCCATCCACTGTCGCGATACCGTCACGGTGCGGAAATCGTCGCGCAGACGACGTAACTGGTTGCGTACATCGGCAAATTCGGTTTCGATCGCGGCACGCGCCGCCTGCCATTCGGCTTCGCGCTGCACTTCGAATTCGCGTCGCTCGGCACGCAAACGATCACGCTCTTGCTCGGCCTCGGCACGCAGAAATCCAGCGCGGCGCAATTCATCGGCCGAGGCGATCCGTTCAGCATGAATGCCGGCCAACAGATCTTCCACCTGCGCGTCGTCGTTTGCCATGGTGCTGCGCGCCCGCGCCACCAGATCGGCGGCCAGGCCGAGCCGTTCGGCAATTGCGAGTGCATTCGAACGCCCCGGCAGCCCGATCGTCAGCCGGTAGGTCGGCTGTAATGTCTCGATATCGAACTCAACCGATCCGTTCACGACACCATCGGTTGCATAGGCAAAGGCCTTCAACTCGGCATAATGGGTTGTTGCAACGCCCATCACATCGCGTGCCAGTAGCCGTTCGATGATCGATCGCGCCAATGCCGCCCCTTCAACCGGGTCGGTTCCGGCACCAAGTTCGTCAAGGAGCACCAGCGAAGGCAGGGGATCGGGGGTAATCGCATCGATCGGAGCCCATGCCCCCGGCTCGACCTTGCGCCAGTTGCTGAGCCGCTCCAGCTCCTCTTCCTCGCGGAGCGTCAGCCGCCGTGCCGGAGGCTCAGCCTCGGCCGCCGGCGCGAGAACCGGTGCTTCTGTTGCAGCCATGGGCGGCGCTTCGGCGGGTGTATCGTCGATCGCCCGCAAGATCCGGATGATATTCGTCATGTGTGACGAAAAGGTCGAGAGGCTCTGCTCGATACTCTGCTCATCGCCGATATCGGCAAAGACCTGGCCGAACACCGGCAGACGCGATGGTTCGGCGGCCGGGATGTGCATACCGGCCTGTGCCATCAACGCCAGTAACCCGGTCGTCTTGAGTGCAACCGTCTTGCCGCCAGTATTCGGGCCGGTGATCAGCAACAGCCGAAACTCACCGCCGAGCCACAGGTCGGTCGGCACCACACTGCGCTGATCAAGCAGCGGGTGGCGCGCTTTCGTCAGCACGAGCGGCGCATGCTGGCCAATGGCGCTATAGGCCCATTCGCCAGCAGCACTACGCTCGACAATCTCGGGTTCGACGCATTCGAGCGCGGTGGCGTACCGCGCCAGCGCAAACGCCAGATCCAGATCCGCCAGTGCTTCAACCCCCATCACCAGTGCATCGGCGTGATTGCCGACCTCCAGCGACAGTTCACCGAGGATGCGGGCGACTTCCTGCTCTTCGGCCAGCTGTAGCTCGCGCCAGCGGTTGTTCAGCTCGACGGTCGCGAGCGGCTCGACATACAGGGTGGCCCCGCTGGCCGACTGATCGTGTACCAGGCCGCGGATCGCACGCCGTTGGGCAGCCTTGACCGGCACCACATAGCGCCCGTTGCGTACGGTGATGATCGGTTCTTGCAACGCCTCCGAAAGCGATGAAGCGAGCATGCTCTGGAGCTTTTCATGCAGCCGCTTATAGGCGATGCGGATATCGGTCCGCAGCCGACCAAGCTGCGGGCTGGCACTATCGAGCACGGTGCCGTCGTCGCCGATTGTCCGGGCGATCCGCTCTTCGATCGCCGGCAGACTCGGCAACCCTTCAGCCAGTTCGCGTAGGAGTGCGAAAGCGGCCGGATCAAGCTTCAACAGTATGCCACGCAGACGCCGGCTGCTCGATAGTGTTGCCGCAATGTCGAGGAAGACGGCCGCATCAAGGACACCACCCCGACGCGCCAGCCCGGCGGCCGGGCGTATATCGCGCGCCCCGCCGATCGTCACATCCTGCTGTTCGTCAAACAAGCGGCGCGCCTCGCGGGTACGGCGCAGGCGACGGCGGATCTCATAGGCATCGGTACTCGGAGTTAACTGTTGCACTCGTTCGCGTGATGCCGAGAAAGAGGAAAAACGCGCCAGTTGCGCCAGAATCTTGGGGAATTCGAGAATTTCGAGTGTTTGTTGAGCGATCGACATCTACTGTACCTGAAAGATGATATCTGCCGCCGGCGGCAGTACCGGGCGTACCGAATAATAGATCAGCGGCAGGATATTATTCGAAAAGAATTGAACCAGGAATGATTCACGTACCGCCCCCTGGAAGGCACGCATGATTGGAAATGTGAGTATGGCGCTCGGATTGCGGAACACAAACAACGCTTCCAGCATCGACGCCATGATGCCCAATATCAATGCACCAAGCACTAGCCCGAGCAATGTCCCCAGCACACGATCGATAAAATCCAGGCTCGGCGGAAACCGCAAATAGCGAAAGGTATACAGCCCGGCAACCGTCAGGAAGAGAAACCCGATCGCCAGAATCAGCACAAACGCGACGATCTGGCCGATCTCGAGGGTTGTATTAAACTGGGTGCGGAAGAACTGCCCGACGAGCTGAAAATAGAGGCTCGCCAGGATAATGCTGATGTAGAATCCAATGATCGCAATCAGCAATTTGATCGTCCCCTGGAAGAAACCGATCGCCAGCCCAACCAGAACCAGCAGAATGAACATCACGTCGAGAATGTTCATAGTACCTCCGCACATACGCCGCGCTGCGCAATTATAGCACACGCACTACCGCAGTGTCTGCGGCCTAGCGGCTGATCCGGGGCGTATGCGTTCGAGCCATCCGGCATCGAACGGGTGTGGTTGCAGGGGGCGGGGGCACGAACCATGCAACGCCGCCTGCACCTCCGGCAGCCATGCTGATCCCTGCCGCAGCAACAGCTATATAATAGAGGCTCGTGTGAAACAGCGATAAAGCGAGGAGTAATGGATCTTCCACGTGCTGTCAGCCTGATGGTGTTTGCCTATCTGGTTGGTTCGATCCCGTTCAGCTTTCTGGTCGCACGCGCCTGGGGGGTTGATCTGCGCCGTGTGGGAAGCAGCAACATCGGCGCGGCGAATGTCTGGCGCAACTGTGGGCCATTGGCGGCGCTGTTGGCACTGGCCGGCGATCTGCTGAAGGGGGCTCTGCCGACCCTTATTGCCGCCAGCTTGGGTTTGCCGGATGCACTGGTCGCACTGGTTGGTGCCGCCGCAATCGCCGGCCATGTCCGGCCGATCTTTCTGGCATTTCGCGGCGGCAAGGCTGTGGCCACCGGGGGTGGGGTGCTGCTGGTGCTCTTCCCCCTGATGGTGCCGATTGGCCTGGCCGCCTGGGCGATCGGTTTTGCCGCCACGCGTATTTCAGCGGTCGGATCACTCGTTGCGGCAAGTGTCGTGCCGCTCGCCGCAACACTGGCAATGCTGGTTGGAATGGCTGATCCGGCACCGGTGATCTTCTGCTGGGTTGCCGGCCTGGCGGTGATCGCCCTGCATCGCGAGAATATTGCGCGCCTGCGTGCCGGCACCGAACCACGCTTCAGATGATATGCAACTCGTGGCCGAGCCCTTGCGCAAACCGCATGATGCGCAGGTCGTCGATATCGATCGAATGTGCCCGGCCATCGAGAATCTCTTCAGCCATCAACAGCCCGGTCGCCGGCGAGTGCATGATTCCATGCCCGCTGAAACCACTGGCATCAATATAGTTGGGCAGTTGTGGGTGCCTGCCGAGGATCGGCATGTGATCAGGGGTGATCTCATACGAACCGGCCCAGCAGAGCCGTTCGGCTAAGCCGGCCTGTTCGAGGATCGGAAAACGTGCCAACCCGGCTTCAAGAACACTATCAAGCCATTCCCAGTCAACGGTCACGTCGTGGCTGGCCGGTTCGTTGTAGTTTGATTTGCCGAACAGAATGTTGTCGTGCTCTTTGCGCATATAGAAGCCGGTTGCAATATCGACGGTCAGCGGAATTGCCCCCGGAATCGCGGCAAATGGCTCGGTTACATAGACACAGCGGCGGTATGGGCGAACGGGCACATCGAGCCCGATCAGTGCGGCGACTTCGCCGGCCCACGAACCGGCGGCATTCACCACATACTCACATGCCACGCTGCCGGTGGGGGTCTGTACGGCACTAATTCGCCCACCTTCATACACAAAGCCGATCGCGGGTGTGCTGCGGTGGAGCCGCACCCCCATTGCTCGTGCCTGCGTCAGGTAGCCAAGTGCAATACCATGCGGGTCGCAGAAGCCATCGTCGGGGCCGTAGGTCGCACCAACCAGATCATCAATCCGCAGCTGTGGGATAATGTCGGCTGCCTCTTGTGGGGTGAGCAGTTCGACACGTGCCCCGAGGCGGCGCTGCATTGCTACACTCGCGCAATATGCCTGCCAGGTGGCCGCATCGTTCACCAGAAACAGATAGCCGACCTGCTGCAACCCGGAATCACCACCGATCTCTTCGCGGAAATACTTCAGCCGCTCGATACTATAGAGCGAAAGACGCACATTGACTTCGCTCGAAAACTGGTGGCGCACCCCGGCCGCCGAACGTGCGGTGCTACCGCTGATCTCGGTCTCGGCCTGTTCGAGAATCAGCACGTCGCGGCAGCCACGTGCTGCCAGATGGTAGGCGATCGATGCACCAATAACCCCCGCCCCGATCACAACAACACTCGCAGATTCCCGGGTCATAGATGCTTGCCTTCCTGTTTCACGATCGCTTTATAACGAAGTGCACAACGATGGATCGCCAGGAGCGCGGGCGGCTCGCCCGCATGTGCACCGATCAATACATCTGCACTTCGCTACAGGCGGCATGGCTACCGTTTTGCGCGGCGGTCGGCCTCCTGCGCCTTGAGCCCGCGGCGCCGGCGGGTGGCCGCCGGCCGGCGTACCTGTGAGCCATCATCATCATGTACATCCTGCGATTCTTCGCCGGCAACGGCCTGTGGGTCATAGCTTGCAACCGGTGGCTCGGCCGCCGCGGCTCGCTCGGCCGCCGCGGCTCGTCGCTCATCGCGCCATGCCAGGCGCTGCCTGACCGTCTCTTCAAAGCCGCGCCCGGTCGGCTCGTAGTAGCGCCGCCCCTGCAGATTGGGCGGGAAGTGTTCCTGTTCTACCCGTGCATCTTCATGGTCGTGGGCATACTGATAACCACGGCCGTACCCCAACCCTTTCATCAATTGGGTCGGCGCATTACGCAGATGCAGCGGCACCGGCTCATTACGCGTCGCAGCAACATCCTGCTGCACAGCACCATACGCCCGATATACGGCATTGCTCTTGGGTGCCTGGCAAAGGTACACAACTGCCTGCGCCAGCGCCAGATCCCCCTCGGGCTGGCCAAGGAAATGCACTGCCTGTTGGGCGGCGATCGTCTGTGGGAGCGCCTGTGGATCGCCCAGGCCGATGTCTTCGATTGCCATGCGCACCAGGCGGCGCGCAATATACAGTGGATCTTCCCCACCATCGAGCATACGCCCCAACCAGTAGAGCGCCGCATCCGGATCACTATCGCGCACACATTTGTGTAACGCCGAGATCGCATCATAGTGGAGTTCGCCGTTCTTATCGTAGCGCGTGGCACGACTCTGGAGTGCATCACGGACATCTTCAACCGTGATCAGGCGCTTGCCGCCAAGTGCCGGTGCCTTGGCGACGACCGCAGCCTCAAGGGCATTCAGGGCGGTGCGCGCATCGCCATTTGCCATGTTGATCAGGTAGCCGCGTGCATCGGCCGCCAGTAACCCCTCGTAGTTTCCCAGGCCGCGTTCAACATCAACCAGCGCTCGATCAACCAGGATCCCGATCTGCTCATCAGTCAGTGATTCGAGCACAAACACCCGTGCTCGCGAGCGCAGCGCCGGGTTGACCTCAAACGATGGGTTCTCGGTGGTGGCGCCGATCAGGATGATCGTACCATCTTCAACGTACGGAAGCACCGCATCTTGCTGGCTTTTGTTGAAACGATGGATCTCATCGATAAAAACGACCGTACGCTGTTGGAACATACCCATGCGATCCTGCGCCTCTTTGATCACTCGCCGCAGATCGGCTACTCCGGCCGTCACCGCCGAAAGCGGCTCGAAGTGCGCATTGGTCGTCTCGGCAACAATTCGCGCCAGTGTCGTCTTCCCGCTGCCCGGCGGCCCCCAGAGTAAGATCGAAAAGAGTGTGTCGGACATGATCGCTCGCCGCAAGAGCCGCCCATCCCCGATGATCTGCTCCTGGCCAACAAATTCTTCGAGCGAACGCGGCCGCATGCGCGCCGCCAATGGTGCCTGACGCTGGAGCGTGTCTTCACGCTGTGCATCAAACAGGCTCTTCTGTGCTTTGGACATACGATTACTCCGCATGCTTTTCGCGCTCATGATACCACTTCATGGGCATGCAGCATATCGCTCCTATAGCCAACACTCACTTTCCTATTCAATTATTAAAAATAAGATAAAATGATATATGACTTCGGTCATCCCCGGTACTGGTACTTTCCCCCGCATGGGTCATAGCGAAAGTGGGATGATGGTGCTATTGAGTCGCGATCCCGTATAGAGTACCCTAAAAAGCAGAAGGGCGCTGCCTTAGGAATACCGCAAGACGACACTTCAGTTCACCTCTGGAATGTGTTCCTCTTGTCTCTCCACCTTCCCCTTCTTCCCCTGGTGGTGTCGGAGCGGTCACAGGGCAGCAATCCAGAACATTAGCCACAACGGCGGGGGGCGCACCCCCCCCCCCCTTTCGTTTGATCCAATGCAACCCGCACCGCCCCGCCTCCCCCCCTCCACGATCTCCCTGTGGGGGGCGGGCGCGACCCCG
>CALLZL010000467.1 GCA_937859575.1 uncultured Chloroflexota bacterium | reverse complement strand
GGTGTGGTAGCTCTCGTGGTGCAGCACTGCTGCCTGCGGCAGGCGCGGCTTCGGCACCGCCGGCCGCTCGGGATCAGGCCAGCCGACGCATAGGCCAAAGACAGGAAAGACACGTGGCGGCAGGTTGAGCTCGGCTGCGACATCAAGCGGCCGGTTGCGGATTCCACCGATATAGACGGTGCCGAGCCCGAGTGACTCGGCAGCGACGACGGCATTCTGGGCCGCGAGGGTTGCATCGATGGCCGCCAGCAAGAACATCTCGGTGTAGTCGAGGGCGGCATGCGGCAGTTCGCGCTGGCTGGCAACGCGCTCCAACCGCGACAGATCCGCCAGCCAGACGAGAAACAGCGGGCATGCGCGGATATGGGCCTGATCACCGGCCAAAAGCGACAGACGCTCCTTGCGATCGGCTTGCTCAACCGCAACCACGCTCCATGTCTGGAGGTTCGATGAGGTCGCCGCCGATTGTGCGGCCGCAATCAATGCCGGTAGCGCCCCACTCGGCAGCGGCTCGTCAGTATAGGCGCGCACCGAACGGTGGCTCAACAAGAGATCAAGCGTGTCGTTCCATGCAGCATCAAGTGGCTGATCATGATCACCATAGCGCCGCCGTAATGACTCGGTGTGAGTGAGTGTATGCATCGGTCTCTCCCTGATAGCCTGTCAGTAGTATAAAGATAACATTGTCGAGTTAAAATATCAAGATTCGGCACGATGGGGGTAGCGTCGATCGAGCACTCGCGACCACACGCACCGTTTGTCGATGCTGTATACGCTGCCACTGCGGTTTGCGGATCTTTATCAATCGAGGGCATCGGCTATACTATGGTGATTGCCGTGCTACCAGAGAGGGAGTATCAGTATCATGGGTTTAGCTGCCTTCATCCGTACCATACCCAAAGTCGAGCTGCATGTTCACCTCGAGGGGAGCATCGAGCCGGCGACGCTGCTGGAGCTTGCGCGGCGTAACCGGGTCGAATTACCGGCGACCAGCGAGGCCGAGCTGCGCGAATGGTATGTGTTCCGCGATTTCCCGCATTTTGTCGAGGTGTATATTGCGATCTCGCGCTGTATATGCACGACCGAGGATCTTGAGCTGATCGGGCGTGCTTTTCTGGCCGGTCAGGCGGCCCAACAGATCATCTATAGTGAGGTGACATTTACGGCCCAGACCCATCAGCGCCACTATGGGCTACCGTTTCGCGAACAGATCGCCGCGCTCAATCGGGCTCGCCGTTGGGCCGAGGCCGAGCTCGGTGTTTCGATGGGGCTGATCATCGATATCGCCCGCGATGTTGCGCCCGAGGCCGGACTTGAAGTGGCCGATTGGGTGATCGACGCCTATGGCGATGGTGTAGTCGCGCTCGGCCTGGGTGGCAGCGAGGCCGGCCATCCGCCCGAGAAGCATGCGGCCGCCTTTGCCCGGGCACGGGCAGCCGGGGTGCCTCTGGTATTGCATGCCGGCGAAACCGCCGGGGCAGCCAGTATTCGCGGGGCACTGGCCCAGGGGAGCGTGCGGCTGGGCCATGGGGTGCGCTGCCTCGAAGATCCGCAACTGGTCGCCGAGCTCCGCGAGCGCCAGGTGCCGCTTGAAGTCTGCCCGACGAGTAATGTCTGCCTGGGGGTGGTGCCGTCGTTTGCCGAACATCCATTGCCGGAGTTGCTCGCACACGGGCTGTATGTGACGCTGAACAGTGATGATCCGCCGATGTTTAATACGACACTCACCGATGAGTATCTGCGGGCAGCAGCCACCTTTGGCTTCGATCGAGCGATCGTCGAGCAGCTGGTATGTAATGCGGCACGTGCCGCGCTGCTGCCCGCCGATCGCCGCACCGCGCTCATCCAGCGCATCCAGGCGGCTATTGATGCCGCGCCAATAGATCGCGAGTAAACTGCAATGCCGCCCGTGCTTCGGCATCGAGGTCGCGCCCGATACTCAGGTCGCGATAGACGCGAATATCACGCCCAACTTCGCCACCGGTCTGCATGAATGGTTCCATCACGATCGCACCCTGATAGTTGATATGGCGTAGTGCAGCCGCGATCTCATCCCATGGCATATGGCCGTGGCCCGGCGGCATGCGGTTATTTTCGCCGGTATGGAAATGGCCGAGGAGCTCGCCGGCGGCGATGATCGCCGCGCCAATATGGTCTTCTTCAATATTGAGGTGGAAGGTATCGAGCATCAAGCGGACATTCGGGCTGCCTACGGCGCGGACATACTCGATCGCTTCGGCGCTGGTGTTGAGCAGATATTGTTCGAAGCGATTGACGACTTCGAGATTAAGTATGACGCCGGAGTCTTCCGCGGCATGTGCGACCTGCCGAATACTGGCAATACTGCGTTCGAGTGCCGGTCGTTTGTCGGGCATCCCTTCCGGCATGCTTGCCGGCCAGGCGCCATACAGGATGCCGCCGACGCTACCACCGCCGATCTCGCCAATCGCGCCAATAATCTGTTCGAGGAAGGCGATCCCGGTGGCACGGGTGGCGGCATCGGCTGAAGCCACATCATAGGAGTGTGTCAGGCCAATACAGTAGCTCAGGGTCAGGCCGCGTGATTCGGCATGCTGCTTGAGTTCTCGTCGCTCGGCACTGTTCATGGCAGCAACCGCGCCGGCGTGAACTTCAAGCTGATCAAACCCCAGATCGGCAACTTTGTCGATATACGGGTGGAAGTCGGCCGACCAGTTGCGTGCCCAGTAGGCATAGTAGATGCCAAGGCGGTTCATCAGGTTCTCACTATCTTTTCAATGTTGCGTTCAGCCGGCCCTGCTGCCTCCCGGCACCGGTGTGGGTACAGTATAGCTGAAGTGAGCTGTGGTTATGCGGTCTGATCGCGCCGCCATGCGATCGCCGCCAGCAGCCATGCCAGGCCGGCCAGCTGGGCCACTCGAAGGCCGTATGGCAGCAGCAGCGAATCGGCACGCAGCGGTTCGATCAGGATGAGCGTCAGCCCCTGGAGCGCCAGATAGGCGGCAAACAGAGTGCCGGCCGGGTATTCGCGATGCTGCAACCGCCGGATCAGGAACCAGCTAAGAAGCGCCGCCAGTGCCAGATAGATCTGTGTCGGCTGGCGCAGCGGGCCGAACAGCTCGATCCCCCAGGGCAGGCTGGTTGGCATACCGAAGGCTTCACCGCTCAGCAGCAGGCCGATACATGCAATCGCCTGTGCCGCCGGCAGTGTGAGCGCGGCAACATCGGCCAGTGCGCTGATCGCCAGGCCATGCCGGCGCCCCCAGAGCCATGCGGCGAACAAACCGCCGATCAGGGCACCAGGCCAGGCCATGTCGGCAATGCGCAGTGCGACAAACAGTTCGGGCGAGCGGCTGTAGAGATCCCAGTTGAACAGGCCATACCAGAGCCGCGCCGTCAGGATTCCGCCAAGCAGTGCCGGCATGACGGTGCGTGCCGCATGTTCGGCCAGGGGTGCACCACCGCGCTGTTGTGCGACGCGCTCGAACTGCATGACGCCGAAGATGATGGCGACCAACAACAACAGCCCGCCACTGCTCAGGTTGAATGGCCCGATCTCGATCAGCGGGTACATCAGGGTGCCTCGGCAAGCAACTGTTCGACGGTGCCGCTGACGACGCTGCGTGCCATTGCCCCGCGATAGACGGCACGCACAGTACCATTGCGGTCGATGAAGAAGCTCGATGGAACCGCCCGTGCCAGATAAACCATGCTCACATGGCCATCACGATCCAGCAGCGCCGGGAAGGTCAGCCCATTCTGTTGCATATACTGCGCCACTGTCGCTGTATCTTCGCGCAGATTCACGGCCAGCACGGTGAATCCCTGGTCGTGATACCGTTCGTAGGCCGCCTGGATGATCGGCATTTCGGCGCGGCAGGGTGGGCACCATGTCGCCCAGACATTGATCAGCACCACCTGGCCACGCAAGGCGCTCAGCGACACCGGCGTGCCGTTGAGGTCTTCGAGGGTGAAATCGGGTGCCGGGTGATTTTCGCGCGGGGCGGCTTCGGCGGCCGGCGGCATGCGCACCTCGCCCAGTACCGCCGGCTGTTCGGGCGGTACACGTGTCATGACGATCCACCCCAGCCCGGCGAGCAGGGTGATGACCAGCAGGTGATTCCAGTGAGTCGGGTGTTGCATAGTGAGAGTATAACCGATCGATGCATTGGGCTGGAGAATCCGACAACAACCGGCCACGAATAGGCAAAGCACCGCAGCAGTAACGATCTATACTGATGCAGGTTCAATCGACACCAGCCTGCGACAAATATTTCGCTCGATGGAATTCGGGCGGTTGTGATCCGGCATTGTACCAAACAGGAGGATGGCATGGAATTCGCACGACTCGGCAACACTGGTATGCAGGTATCGCGTATCTGTCTCGGCTGTATGGGGTTTGGCGATGCGGAGCGCTGGCTTCACAAGTGGGTGTTGAATGAGGAACAGAGCCGGCCGGTGATCAAGCATGCCCTCGAACTGGGGATCAACTTCTTCGATACCGCCAATGTCTATTCGATCGGTGTGAGTGAAGCGATACTCGGGCGAGCGCTGAAAGATTTTGCCAGGCGCGACGAGATCGTGATCGCTACCAAGCTGCACGGCCGTATGCGCGAAGGCCCCAACGGTGCCGGATTATCGCGCAAGGCGATTCTGAGTGAAATCGATCAGAGCCTGAAACGGCTTGAAACCGACTATGTCGATCTCTACCAGATCCATCGCTGGGATTACGAGACCCCGATCGAAGAGACTATGGAGGCGTTGCATGATGTAGTAAAGGCAGGGAAAGCCCGCTATATCGGGGCCTCTTCGATGTTTGCATGGCAGTTTCAGCGGGCGTTGCATGTAGCCGAGACACACGGCTGGACGCGCTTTGTTTCGATGCAGAATCACCTGAACCTGATCTATCGCGAAGAGGAGCGCGAGATGCTGCCGCTCTGCCGTGCCGAGGGGATCGGCGTGATTCCGTATAGCCCACTTGCATCCGGGCGGCTCACACGCGACTGGTCGGCGGAGACGACACTGCGTTCGGAAACCGATCAGATCGCGAGGCGCAAGTATGATGCAACCGCCGACACCGATCGACAGATCGTCGAGCGGGTTGCCGAAATCGCGCAGCGGCATGGGGTTCCGCGTGTGCATATCGCGCTTGCCTGGCTGCTGCAGAAGCAACCAGTGACGGCACCGATCATCGGGGCGACCCGCAACCAGCATCTCGATGATGCCGTCGGTGCGTTTGCAGTACGCCTGACCGACGAAGAGGTTGCGTACCTGGAAGCGCCGTATCTACCGCACTCGATCGTGGGCCATCAATAAGCGCATGCCGTGGGTGTAACCCCGCGCCCGGCAGGCTTTGCAGGTGTCGCTGATCTTTGTCTGAACGTCGCAGCCTTTCGCATAATCCTCCAGGTTATCGGCTATGACGTGCGTGCCGTCGGTGTGTCAGTGCGCGCCATGCCACTGCCGGGTGCAGCAGCGCGCTTGGCGGCTGGAGCAGATGCGTCACTTCGAAAAAGGTCTGATAGATGTCGGGATGTGCCGCCGCACAGATCGCCACCTGATCAAAATACCAGTGTGCCAGGCGTGTCTGCCAGTTGCGCCGGCCGCCTTCGGTCATAGCGAAACGGTAGTCTTCGCTGGTCGCCATGAGCCATGGTGTCTGGTACGACTCGGCCAGCATGCGCTGGAACCGGCCGGTTGCGGCGGCGATGGTGCCGTGGCGGCGTGCATCGCGCAGCACATGGTCGAGCACTTCGGCACCGATCGCAGCCGTAGTGATTCCCTGGCCGTACACCGGGTTAAAGGCGCATACGGCGTCACCGAGCGTGGCAAATCCATCCGGCCAGCGCGGCATACGCTCATAATGCCGCATGCGGTTCTCCATGCGCCGGTAGCCGGCGATCGGGCCGACAAACTCGCCCTGACGTAGAATGGCGGCGATCTGCGGCATGGCAAGGCTGGCGGCGAAATCGAGAAAGCCGGCCGGATCGGTCGGCGGATGATCGCGTGCAGCGCCACCGAGCGTGATCTGCCACTGGTTGTTTTCTACTGCCAGCATGACGGCACCACGTGTGATCGGTGGGGCACCACGGGTGAGCAAGAGCTTGGCCGGTGGCATGGCGATTGCTGCCGGGCGGAACATGGCGCTGGCATAGCCGAAAAAGGAGTTGACGATTGTCTCGTGGGCTGCCGGGTAGCCGTATGCGCCAAGCCGCTCGCCGGGACGTGAGCTGCGCCCGCTAGCGTCGACGGTCAGCGCGGCATGCAGTGTCTGTGGTGTACGATCGGAGCTGCGCTGCTGCATCTGCACCCCGCTGATCGTGCGCCCATCGGGGTGCGCCGTCAGCCCGACCACATCATACCCTTCGAGCAGATGCACATTCGGCAAGCGATAGACACAGCTGCGAATGGCATGTTCCAACCCGTCGCGTGTGATACTGTAGCCATGCAGATTGGAAGGGAAGCGCGGCACATACCCAGCGATCGTATAGACCAGCGCATCGGCAACCCAGTCGAGCGGAACGGCACCGGCGGCCTGGAGGTGCGCTTCGAGATCGGGGAAGCGCTCGAAGAGGATCCGCTGACCACGCGCCAGCACAACATGGATGTGGCGCGCCTGTGGCGCACCTTTGCGCGGCTGTGGGCCAGCCGGAAAATGATCGCGATCGATGAGGACGACATGGGCAAAATGGGCGGCAAGCACCTGCGCTGTCGCCAGGCCGGCGATCCCGCCACCGATCACGATCGCACGTGTATCCGGTGCTTGCGCCACCAGCTGGGGCAGCATATCGGGCATGATGCTTCATCCTCGCTGATCGACCAGATCGGCAATGATTGCCAGAAAGGCCGCCATGTCATC
>CALLZL010000466.1 GCA_937859575.1 uncultured Chloroflexota bacterium | reverse complement strand
TGGCAACCTTACAGCAGGCCAGCCAACGGCCATGGTTCGAACATCCGCCGACTCTGCTGCCGTATGCTGCAGTACTGCTGGCACCGCAGCCGGTCTCGCCGCAGGCACTGGCGGCCGCACTGGCGGCGGATCCGGCACAACGCCCACAACTGCTCGGCCAGTTGTACCTCGATGCCGGGTTCTTTGCGCTGGCCTTGCAGCAATTCGAGCAGGCGGCCGATACGGCCGCCGGTGCATTGAGTGCGGCAACATTCATCGCGTATACCCAGCTCCGGGCGGATGATCCGGCCGGGGCGCATGCCGCGCTGGCGGCACTGGCAGAGCGCTTCCCCGGCGATATCCGGCTGCATGTACTGGCAGCGCTGGCAGCGCTTGGTGCCGCTGATCTCGAACAGGCCGATATACATCTTGCAACCGCCGCCGCCATCGAGCCGGATGCCGCCGCACTGCATGCCGCTCGCGCCGCATGGTACAGCCGGCAAGGAGAATATGTAGCCGCTGCCGCCGAGCTCACCTATGCGGTACAGCGGGCTCCGCTTGCCGAGCAGGGGGCATATGCCCTGGCACTGGCACGTTTTTATGTCGACACCACGCTGCGCGCCTGCGAAGCCGGCCGACCGGCAGCCGAGGTCGCCACCGGCTTTCTGCCACGATCGGCGACGGCCTGGAGCACCCTGGCGGCGGCCGAACTGGCCTGCGCCGATGCCGCCGCCGCTACCGCAGCGGCACGGCGGGCGCTGGCGGTTGATCCGGCCGATCCGGCCGCGCACTACTATCTGGGGCGGGCGTTAGCCCTGGCCGGCGAGCATGCCGCCGCACGCAGCGCACTGATTGCAGCCGCCGATGCCGCACCAGCTTCGGTATGGCGCGAACGTGCCGAAGCACAGATCACACTCGTTCCATGACAACATCAGCCCGCCGTGATACTCAGGTTGGCCGTGCTGTATATGCCGGAAGCCTTCCGCAAGCGAAAAGGAATACCCATGGCTGTTCTTCCATCTCAACGCATCCGCGATGCCATTGAGCGACGGATCATCCAGGCTGCCGAGCCGATCGGCGAGCCACAGATCCAGCCGGCCAGCCTTGATCTGCGGCTCGGCGTGCGCGGCTACGAGCTGCGTGCCAGCTTTATTCCGGGAGCCGAATACAGCATCGAGGCGCGCATCAGCCATGCACGGCTGGCATTGCGCGAGCTGGATCTGACAACACCGATCACCCTGCGGCCAGGCAATGTCTACCTGATCGAACTCCTTGAGCACCTGAATCTACCGCCCGATATCAAAGCCCGTGCGAATCCACGTAGCACCACTGGTCGTGCCGATCTCTTCGCCCGGCTGCTATGCGACTACAGCAGTGAGTTCGAGGGGGTGCCGGCCGGCTACCAGGGGAAGCTCTATGTCGAACTGGTGCCGCGCACCTTTTCGATCCGGCTGCAGAAAGGCACGCGCATCAACCAGCTGCGCTTCATCCATGGGCTCGACAGCGAAGAGGATCTGCCTGTACGCCGGCAACAATCGCTGCTCTCGGTCGATCTGACCCCCGAGGCGGGCACGCGCATTATCGGCTACCGGGCGCGGCGCAATGCCCCGGTGCTGGATTTCGACGGTATCGCCTGCCACGACCGGTTTGACTATTGGGATCCGATTGTGATGGGCGAACTGCGCAGCCTGGTGTTGAATCCGGATGATTTCTATATTCTGCGATCACGCGAGCGGGTGCAGCTGGATCCCGTAACTGCGGCTGAGCTCATGCCGTATGAATCATCGTTTGGCGAGTTTCGCGTCCATTATGCCGGTTTTCTCGATCCGGGGTTCGGCTATACCGGCGGTGCCCATGGCACACCGGTGGGGCTCGAAGTGCGTGCGCGCGATGTGCCGTTTCTGGTTGAGGATGGCCAGGTGATGGGGGTGGTGGTCTACTTCGGCCTGGAAGAGCGTGCCGACAAGCTGTACGGCGCGCAGATCGGCTCGGCCTATCAGCGGCAGGGTATTGCGCTGGGCAAGCAGTTTCGCCCGCTCACTCAAGCTGAGTAAGTGCACGTGCCACCAGATCGCGTACCTGCGGGTAGCCGATCCGTTCGAGTGCCTCGGTTGCGGTAAACCATTGTGCGGCCTGGATCCCTTCGGCGGTTTGCGCGATGGCACCGGCGGTATCGGTGTGCATCAGGAAGAAATCGACACGCTTTTCATATGTGCCGGCCGGCTGCTTCACCTGGTAGCGAATTGTTTCGAGGAACGCGCCAAGCTCACCACGCACGCCGGTCTCTTCATACACCTCGCGAACCGCAGCAGTAGCGGCGTCTTCGCCATGCTCCAGATGCCCCTTGGGGATCGTCCAGCGGCCATAGGGATCATGGATGAGGAGAATCATGCGCTGCCCACCTTGGTTGCGGAGCACGACACAACCGGCGGCATGGTGTGCTGAACGTGGTGCCATCATAACCCCAGGAAGAAGCGCTGAATGGCCTGTTCGATATCGAGCGCCCACTGGGCAAGCGGGGTGCGCTGAGCCCATTCGCTCAGTGCCGTCATCTGGCCAGTGGCAAGCAGCAGGCCCATCGCGATCATGAGCAGGCCGCTGAAGAGGCTGGTACTATGCAGATGCAGGGTGCGGCCGGCAACAGAGATACTCATGCCCCGCCCACGCATGAACTTCCAGAAGCGCGAGCCGGTGCCGAGGCGGCTGAAGAAACTGGCAACCAGAATCAGCGGTGTACCGAGGCCAAGGGCATAGATGAAGGCCAGCACGGCACCCTGAGCGATTGCGATACCCTGCGTAGCAAGCAACGTGAGCAGTGCGCCCAGGATCGGCCCGACACATGCCGTCCAGCCGAGGGCGAAGGTTGCGCCATAGACATACGAACCGGCCACACTGGCCGCCGGCCGATCGATCAACTGCATGCCGCCGAACCCTTTGCCGAGCGCACTCATCACACCAAACCCGATCACCACCAGCCCACCCACCAGGGTCAGGGTATTGAGGTTGCGGAATAAGAGCTGGGTAAGTGCGGTGGCTGTAGCTCCAAGTAAGACCATGGTTGTCGCCAGGCCAAGAAAAAACGCGACGGTCATGACGACGATTCGATCCCGCTGTGCCTGAAACGTAAAGGCGAAGTAGGCCGGCAGGATGGGCAGAGTGCAGGGCGACAGGAAACTGAAGATACCAGCAATGAATGCGGCAGGTGCCAGTATCAGCAGGCTCGCGCCACCGGTCGGGGCGTAGGTCGATGCCGGTGAGCGCAGGCTGAGCAGCGCCAGTGCGCCAAAGGCAAGCGCCAACCCGAGCCCGATCAGTACCGGCCGGATCGCCGGCCGGCTGCCGGCGGTAGTCGTATTGGCATCCTGAAAAGCCATAGATACTCCTGCTGTTGGTTTATGATACCATGCGGCACCTTCCGACACTATTATAGTCGGTTTTGCAGGCATTGGCATGTATGGCCGATTGACCGTCAGGGTTTATGGGTTCTCGTAACGAGTGGATCGAAACAGCTCGGCGAGGGTAGTTGGCAGCGTTCAGGCGACAGGAGCGGGTATAATGCAGAGGAACAGAGACAGGAGGCCATGTGATGTCGATTGTGCTATTGAGTTTTCAGCCTGATGAATTTGACCGGGCCTATGTTGATCAGACACGGCAGTTGGCCGGCGGCATGCGGGTTGTGGTGACGGCCGAGCGAGCGAATATCGAAGGGATGCTGGACGAGATTGAAGTGATTGCCGGATTTGGCGTGCCGTATGATCTGCTGCAGCGTATGCCAAAGCTACGCTGGATGCAGCAATGGGGTGCGGGTGCCGACTGGTTGTTGCGGCATCCGGCAGCAGCGGCCATGCCGTTTACCCTGACGAATGCTTCAGGGGTGCATGCGGTGCCGATCAGCGAGCAGATCCTCGGGTATATGTTGATGTTTGCGCGTGGGTTGCACCATGCGGTACGGGCGCAGCAACGCAACGAATGGTGGCGACCGCAGCGCAGCGAGGTATTCGAACTGGCGGGCAAGACGTTGCTGCTGATCGGGGTCGGGGCAATTGGCGAACACACGGCGCTGGTGGCGAATGCGCTCGGAATGCGGGTTGAGGGGATCCGGCGCGACGCCACCCAGCATGTCGCGGGGGTTGCAGCGATGTATGGCCCGGAGGCGCTGGCGGCTCGCCTGCCGCAGGCCGATATGGTCGTATTGACGGTACCACTGATTGAAGAGACGCGCAATCTGATCGATGCGGCGGCACTGGCGCGCATGAAACCGACCTCGTATCTGATCAATATCGGTCGGGGCGGCACTATCGACGAAACGGCACTGGCTGCAGCACTGCGTAGCGGGCAGATCGCCGGGGCGGCACTCGATGTGTTTGCCGAGGAGCCGCTACCCGCCGCATCGCCGCTCTGGGGGCTCGATAATCTGATTATCACCGGGCATTATGCCGGGAATACACCGCGTTATCACGAGCGGGCAACCGCCATCTTCTTCGAGAATTTGCGCCGCTACCGGGCCGGCGAGCCGCTCATAAATCTGGTTGACAAACAGATCGGCTACTGACGAACGCGCTGCATGCCGTACGAGGCGGCATGTAGCCGCTGTATACACTAGAGGATCAGATGTAATGCCGTTGGCCAACCATACCGCAACAATTTGTGTCGTGCTTGGCGAACATATCAGCAACTACTACACTGGCCCGCTGGTGCGCGGTGCGGTCGCGGCTGCGAGCCGGCTCGGCTGTCGGCTGATCTTTTACAGCCCTTTTGCGATTCACCTGACGAGCCAGACACTCGGAGCGGCGGATATGCCGCTGCTGCCGCATGGTGCCGATGCCTACCTGTTGCCGGCCTACGTAACCAGTGATGTCGTGGCGGCGTGTACGCTTCAGGGCGCGGCAGTGGCCGTCTATTCGGGTAGTTACCCAGGTTTGCCGACCGTCGGGCCGGATAACCTGACCGCCGGGCAGGCAGCCACCACGCACCTGATTGCGCATGGCCGGCGGCGGATTGTGCATCTGCTGGGGCTTGCCGACTCGCAGGAAGCAGCCGACCGGCATGCCGGCTACCAACAGGCACTGGCAGAGGCCGGCATCGCCTATGATTCAAGGCTTGTGGTACGTGGCGACTTCCAGATCCAGGCTTCCGACGAGTCGATCGAGCGGCTGGTGCAACAGGGGGTTGATTTCGATGCCGTGTTTGCCGCCAACGACATGGCCGCACTTGGGGCGTTACGGGCGCTGCGCCGAACCGGCCGGCATGTTGCCGACGAAGTCGCGGTGGTCGGGTTCGACGATGCCCTGGTAGCTGCCGCCGCCGAGCCGCCATTGACGACCATGCGGCAGGCACCGTTTCAGATCGGTTGGGTGGCACTGCACGCCCTGATGCAGGCCCTTGAAGGTACGCCATTGCCACCACGGATCACCGTCCCTTCGCAACTCGTGATCCGCGAGTCGTGTGGTTGCGACACCGACACACGCGCCATGAGCGATCTCGAACGGCTCGCCGATCAGCTTGGCGGGCTTGGCGCACCGCTCGAAACGGCTATGTTGCAGAAACTAACAACCCCGATCGAAACGGCACTGGCGGGGGGGGGACCGGGGGGGTGCCCTGGGCCAGCAAACGAAGAGATCGAGCAACTCGGCTGGCGGCTGCCGGCGCTCTTCGGCGTGATCGAACGCTGGCATGCGGCCACCGGGCAACATGCGGCGGCTGCCGCCGCAACCGCTACCCTGGCGCGGCTACTGACGGCGCGCAATGAGCGGAACGAACTGGATCGCACCCAACGCATCAATATGATCAACTATGTGATCGACATGCTGCGTTCCAACAGTGGCGAACAGTCTGTCGATGCGGCATTACGCTATATTGCCGGCGGCGGGCGGCTGGTATCGGTGAGCGCCCAGCGCGGCAATGCCCCCGACACCATCAGTGCCCAGCGTATTGTTCGGGGCCGTGTCGAGCATTGGCATGGGCCGGCTACCGAATTCCCACCGGCGGCATGGCTGGTATCGGGCGAGGCGTTGCTGCTGATGCCGCTCGAAACCAGTACCCAGCAGCGCATGCTGGTGGGGGCGATCGAGCGGGCCGGTTTGCACCATCTCGATCTCGACGATCTGTTACTACGCTCGATCAACACCTACCGTTCGATCACCGTCCTGCATGATACGCTGCGTGAACTCGACGCCGCCCGGTCGGTGCAACTCAGCCTGCTGCCGCGCAGCGCACCATCTTCCGACGAGTATGATATTGCCGGCGCGACCCAACCGGCCCGCCAGGTTGGGGGTGATCTCTATGGTTACTATGTGCGGCCGAGCGGTGCGCTGGCCCTGGCGGTCGGCGATGTTGCCGGGAAGGGGATGCCGGCAGCGCTGCTCATGTCGGCATGTGCTACAGCACTCGCAGGGTCGATTCCATCAGGCATGGCCCCTAGCCCGACCCTGGGTCAGATCCACCAGATGTTGCGACCTTCGGTAGGGCGTGGTCAGAACGCCGCGATCTGCCTTGTCTACCTCGATGGTGCGCAGGTGCGGATCGCGAATGCCGGCGCCATTGCCCCCCTCGTCCGCACGGCAGCTGGTGTTCGCCTGATCGATATTGGCGGATTGCCGCTTGGTACGCCGCTTTCGGCACTGACACCCTATACCGAGGCCGAAATCGAACTTGCACCGGGCGATATGTTGATCCTCAGTAGTGATGGGATCGTCGAAGCTGTCAATAGCCGCGGCGAGATGTATGGCTTTGATCGGTTTGCCGCCGCAATCGAGCAGGGCCCGGGCGGCAACGCGCAGGCAATGTTGAGCCACCTGTTTGCCGATGTTGCCGCATTTATCGGCGATGCCGAGGTGCGTGACGACATGGCGGCGGTTGTGGCATATTACGCACCACGAAATACGGTATAATCGGCGCGGTGTTTGGATGCTTCAGCGCACGAAGCGACCCCGCGATGACGCGGCAGCAGGCATTGGAGGTCGCAGTGACCCAGCGCTCCCCCGCTCATGGCCGTGATCGGCTTTCGGCGACGATCCGATTTCTCGGCGACACACTCGGCCAGGTGATTATTGATCAGGCAGGGCAGCAAGCCTTCGAGCTCGAAGAACGGGTTCGCACGCTCTCGAAAGAGCTGCGGGCAAAGCATAATGCCGCGCAGATGGACGAGATGCGCGCCCTGATTGCCGGGCTCTCGATTGCCGAAGCCGAAGATCTGATCAAAGCCTTCAGCACCTATTTCGCACTTGTGAACCTTTCGGAGCAGATGCAGCGCCTGTGGGTTCTGCGCGATCGGCATCAGTCGCACCCCGGCGAGCCACGCCCCGAATCGATCGCGGCGGCCGTCGCTACTCTGCGACGCCGTGGAGTAGCAGCCGAGGCGATCCAGGAATGGCTCGACACCGCATGTATTCTGCCGGTGTTCACCGCACACCCGACCGAGGCGCGCCGGCGCACCACACTCGAAAAGCTGCGCCGCCTGGCGGATCTGATCGAGTTGCACCATCACGGGGCGGCCAGCGACTTCGAGGCCAGCGAAGTGGCGCGTGGCGTGCATGAAGAGATCATCGGCCTCTGGCAGAGCGATGATGTGCGCGTGGTACGCCCGACAGTCATCGACGAGGTCAAGAACGGCCTGTTCTATTTCGAGTCGGGGATCATCGATCTTATTCCGCGGTTGTACCGCGAACTGGAATATGAGTTGCAGCGCCACTACCCCGATCACACATGGTATGTGCCGCCGCTGCTGCGCTTTGGTTCGTGGATGGGTGGCGACCGCGACGGCAACCCGAATGTGACCCCCGATGTGACGGTCGAGAGTATCCGGCTGATGCGCATCGCCGCACTGCGCCACCACCTGCGTGCCATCGAGGATCTGAGCCATCGGCTCAGCGCATCGACACGCCAGGTCAGTGTAACGGATGAACTGCTTGCGTCGATCGAACTTGATGCCGCCATCTTCCCCGAGGTCGCGGCCGGTTTCAGCCGGAGTATCCCCTTCGAACCGTATCGCCAGAAATGCACCCTCATCCACGAGAAGCTGTTACGTTCACTGGCGCATGCCGAGCGCTGCGAACCGGATTGGGGCAGCCATGCACATCTGCCGCCATTCGGGTCGTTCTATCATCGCAGCGGCGAATTGCTGGCCGATCTGCGCCTGATCGAACGCAGCCTGCGTGCCAATGCCGGTAGTGCGGTGGCCGATGGCGTACTGCACGACATTATTCGCCAGGTGGAGGTGTTTGGGCTTCATATGGCCACACTCGACATCCGCCAGCATAGCGAGCGACATAGTGCCGCAGTCGGCGAGATCCTGGCGACCGCCGGTGTCTGCGCCGACTACGAAGCGCTGCCCGAGGCCGAACGGGCAGCCCTGCTGGCGCGTGAGATCGCCAATCCGCGGCCGCTCATCCCAACCCACCTGATATATGGCGACGAGACCAACGAGGTGGTGCAGACATTTCGCACGATTGCGGCGATCCTCGAACAGCTCAGCCCGCAGGCGATCGAAACCTATATTGTGAGCATGACGAGAGGTGCCAGCGATATTCTGGCCGTGCTCTTACTGGCGCGCGAGGCCGGGCTGGTGCGGCCGGCGCAGGGGATCAGCCTGCTGCACATTGTTCCGCTCTTCGAGACCGAGGCGGATCTCGATGGTGGTGCCGCCATTATGGATCAGCTCTTTGATCTGCCGATCTACCGCGAGCAGCTACGGGTACGTGGTGAAACCCAAGAGGTCATGATCGGCTATTCGGATAGCAACAAGGATGTCGGGTATATTGCAGCAAACTGGGCGCTCTACCAGGCGCAGCGTGCGCTGCGCGACCTGGCGGCCCGGCGCGGTATTCGGTTACGGTTGTTCCACGGGCGCGGCGGGGCGGTTGGCCGCGGCGGCGGGCCGGCCAACCGCGCGATTCTGGCACAGCCGCCGGGGAGCGTCGGCAACCAGATTCGCATCACCGAGCAGGGCGAAGTGATCGCCGATCGCTATGGGCTGCCGTTACTGGCGCAGCGCCATCTCGAACAGGTGATCAACGCGGTGCTGCTGGTCGGCTTCACCGCGCAAGAAAGCCCTGATCCACGCTGGGAGGCTGCGCTGGAGCGGCTGGCGACCCTTTCGCGCGAGCAGTACCGGGCGATGGTATATGGGCGCACCGACTTTGTGCCGTACTTTCGCACCGCAACCCCGATCGCCGAGATCAGCAGGTTGAAGATCGGCAGCCGCCCGGCCAGCCGGCGCAACACCGATCGCATCGAAGATCTGCGGGCGATTCCATGGGTCTTCAGCTGGATGCAGAGCCGCCACACCCTGCCGGGGTGGTTTGGCCTGGGCCATGCACTCGAAGCATTTGTAGCCAACGCCCCCGAGGGCGGCACGTCTCCGGAAGAGCGACTGGTGTTGCTGCAAGAGATGTACGATCACTGGCCCTTCTTTCGGGCGCTGATCGATAATGCACAGATGATCCTGGGCAAGGCTGATATGCCGATTGCGCGCCACTATGCCGAGCTGGTGCCCGATCAGCAGCTGGCAAACACCATGTTTGCCGCCATCCAGGCCGAATACACCTGTGCCACACATATGATCTGCCGGGTGGCGCGGATCAAGCATTTGCTTGATAATAGTGCGGTATTGCAGCACTCGATTGCCCGGCGCAACCCATATGTCGATCCACTCAGCTATGTGCAGGTCGAACTGCTGCGCCGGCTACGCGCCGCCCCCGACGGCGCGGAACATCCGGCGATTGAAGATGCGATTCTGCTGAGCATCAACGGCATCGCCGCCGGATTGAAGAATACCGGATGATCAATCATCAGCAGCGATCGTGCGGCCGGGTGCACCCGGGCGACCTGCGGCACTACAGGGCGACTATCTATGGCAGATTTTTCGAGCTCGATGCAGCCTGACGAGCGGCGTACACTGTTCCGTGAGTTGACGGTCGCGGCACAAGAAACACGCTTACTAATCGAATTGACCGAGGCGGTTTCGGCGACGGCCGAAGCGGCCGAGATTGCCCAGTTGATTGAATACGGTGTTCGAACGGTGTTACCGATTCGAAACTGGCGCAAGGTGCATTTTGCACTGCTCGACGAGCGGAGTCGCCAGGTGCGAATCTACGACATGGCCGGTGGGGATGTCAGCCGTTACTGGGAGAATGTACGACGCGGCGCACTGGCAGCCGGGCGCGATCTGGGAGTCGCAGTTGAGTTTGTGGTCGGCACGGCGAGCGGTTCGGCAAGCCAGCAGCTACGCTTCGACGAAGCGCTCCACGACGAGGTTGATGGGATTGCGCTGGCACCGATCGACGCGATTGGCATCGAGCCGCGCATCGCTGCGGCTCAGGCAGCCGGTATTCCGGTGATTACCTTCGATACCCCACCAGTACCCGGCAGCGCCGCGCTGGCGTATGTCGGCACCAACAACCGTATCGCCGGCCGGCTGGCAGGTGATGCCATGCGGCGGCTCTTGCCCGATGGCGGCCTGCTTGCGCTCTCGGTCGATACACTACAGGCGGCCAATGGGGTTGAGCGGGTGGCCGGCTTTACCGAGATCCTCGCCGATGGATCATACGAGCTGTTGCCGACGATCGAAGAAGAGTACGATAGTGTCCGTGGCCTGGCGCTCACGCGTGCGGTGCTGGCGGAACATCCCGATCTGGCAGGGGCTTTTGGGGCATGGGGGGCCAACGGGCCGACATGGGGCAGCGCTGCCGAATCGGTCGGCCGGCAAGGGCAGATCCCGATTGTCTGTTTTGATCTCACCGCCAGTAGTGTCGAGATGCTCAAGAACGGCACGGCGGCCGCACTGATTGCGCAGCGCGAACACGAAATAGCCTACCGGAGCGTCGAACTGCTCTGCCGGCAGCTTGTGGCCGGTGAATTGCCCGATCTGCCGCCGACGCGTGAATACGATACGCGGGTCGATGTCGTGACGCTCGAACGTACGCCATGGTCGGTGGCGCTGCCCGATTATATCCGGGCACAGCTGGTGCGCCGGCCGGCCGACGCGGCGCTGCGGGCGGCGCTTGATGCACACGGGCGGCGCTTGCGCATTCGAATGATCGGCATGGCGGAAGCCACCATGCCGGCACCGGCCGAACAGCGGGTAGCGTGGGAAGATCAAACCCCACTCGGGCGGGCACTGAGCAGCGGGATCGTCCAGGTAGTCGATCCGACTGTTGCAGGCGACCACCAGCCGCTGGTGGCTGCCGATACGCGTACACTGGTTGTGGCACCGATGCTGACACAAGGTCAGGCACTCGGTGCGCTGCTCTTCGAACATACACAGCCGGGTGCTGCCGCTGCTGCGCCGCTGGCACTGATCGAACGGGTGGCCGGAATCGTCGGTGTGGTGCTGGATCGGGCGCGACTCTTGCGGCAAACCGAGCAGCGGGCGGTGGAGCTTAGCATCGCAGCCGAACGCCAGGATGCGCTGTTACAGACCATCCTTGAGCTATCGAGCCCGGTCGTGCCGATTGCCGCGGGCATCCTGGTGCTGCCGCTGGTCGGGGCACTCGATACCTATCGGGCGGCGCGATTGCTCGACACACTCCTGACCGAGGTGAGTGCGCGGCGGGCCGAGATTGTAATCATCGACATTACCGGGGTGCCGGTTGTCGATACGGCCGTAGCGCATGCCTTGCTGCAAACGGCGCGGGCGACGCAGTTGCTTGGTGCGGAAGTGGTACTGGTCGGTATTACCCCGGCGGTAGCGCAGACGATCGTACAACTGGGGGTGAACCTGGCCGATATGACGACGCGTGCCGATCTGGCGAGCGGCTTTGTGTATGCCCTGACGCGTCGTGGCGGCCGCATCACCTATCAGCGGTGGTAGCGAAGAGGGACTCATGAGCAAGCCAAAAGGCTACCTGACCCGCCGTATTCCGCAGGCAGCCTACGATATCATTGCCGACGCGTGCGACATCACCCTGTGGGATGTCGAGGAACAGCCGGTGCCGCGTACGACACTGCTGCAACAGGTTGGCGATGTGGCTGGAATCTTCAGCCTGCTGACCGATCGGATCGACCAGGAACTGCTTGATGCCGCACCAGCACTACGGGTTGTCGCGAATATGGCGGTTGGTTACGATAATGTCGATGTGGCGGCGCTCACCGCCCGCAATGTCTTGCTCACCAATACCCCGGGAGTCTTGACCGAAACAACCGCTGATCTGGCGTGGGCACTGGTGATGGCCGGTGCGCGGCGGATCGTCGAGGGGCACAATCTGATCAAGGCCGGCGGCTGGAAAACCTGGTCGCCGATGTTTATGGTTGGCCAGGATGTGAGTGGTGCAACCCTGGGTATCGTCGGTGCCGGGCGCATCGGCAGTGCGGTGGCCCGGCGGGCAAAAGCCTTCGACATGCGCATCCTGTACCATAACCGGCGGCCGGCGGCCGAGCTCGAGGCTGCGACCGGCGCAAGCTACTGTGGGCTTGATGAGTTGCTGCGCGAGGCGGATTTTGTGGTGGTACTGGTGCCGTTGACGGCTGAAACACGCGGCATGTTCGGCGCACGCGAATTCGCACTGATGAAGCCAAGCACCACCTTTGTGAATGTCGCACGTGGGCCGATTGTTGACGAAGCGGCGCTCTACGAAGCGCTACGCCGCGGGCGGCCCGGCTCGGCGGCACTCGATGTCTTTGAACACGAACCGATCGGTGCCGACCACCCGCTGCTCATGCTGCCGAATGTCACGGCTGTGCCGCATGTCGGCAGCGCCACGGTAGCAACCCGTACCCGCATGGCAACCGTCGCCGCCACCAATCTGGTGGCGGCCCTTACCGGCCAAACGGTGCCGAACCCGGTCAACTGATGCCGCCTACCGGGCCAGTGGCACGCGCACCCGCAGCTGCAGGCTGAGGATCCCGGCGATACCGATCAGCGTCAGGGCTACGAAGAGCGACTCGTAGCTGGTGATGGCGGCAAACCAGCCACAGAGCAACGGCCCTGCCACGGCCAGCGGCGCCAGCACACTATTGGCGACGCCGATATAGATCGCCCGTTCGGCAGGCGGTGCGAAGCCAAGCACCAGTGTGAAGCCGGATAGCTGGTAACCGGCCTGAGCAGCGCCGACCAGAATGAAGATCGGCACATACCAGGCCGAGGTTGGCGCAACGACGCCGATTACGAGTGCGGCGAGACCAATACCGGCCGAAAAGACCAGCACCTGCTTATGCCCCCAGCGATCGGCAAGCGCTCCGAGGCCGAAGTTGGCCACCGCCTGGGCACCGAGCAGCACCGCCGTAAAGGTGCCGACATCGGCATCCGGCAGATCGAAACGTTCGAGTGCGGCAGCGGTAAGGAAGCTATGGCCGGCGAGGCCGAGCGAAATCGCGGCGCGGCTGATCAGATACCAGCGAAAATCGGTATCGCGCCTGAGCAAAGGCCCGATACTGCGCAGAAACACGCCGATCGTCTGCCGCTCGCCGGGGGGCATTGCCGGTTCGATTGTGCCTGCCAGGAAGCAGAACGACACCACCATGGCGGCAAAACAGAAGAGCGAGAGCATACCAATGCTCTGCGGGAAGGGCTGGGTGGCGAGAATAAAGGTCGCAATTGCAGCCCCCCCGACCCCCAGCGCCCCGCCAAGGCCGCTCTGCGTGCCGAAGAAGATACCCCAGCGCCGTTGCGGAATGATGCGCGAGATGAAATCCTGCCAGGGGATACCGGCCACCCCGGCAGCGAAGGCATGGATGATATACAACCCCATGAAGAGTGTCAGCAGAATGGCGGGTGGTGTATCGGGGGCAAGCAGCAGGATCAGCCCCAGCACCAGAAACGGCAGCCGCTCGAAGAGGGTCGCCCCCATGAGCATCGGTTTGCGGCGCGCCCGTGCGGCAACAATCGGTGCCATCAGCAGGCTCGGCAGAAACCACCCGGCGTACATGATCGTCGGGATCAGCCCTTGCATCCAGCGCTCGCCCGAGAGCCGCTCGACGAGCAGCGGTAGTACGGTATAGCGCGAAACCATGCTCAGGCCAAAAAAGAACGCCCCGCCATCGAGCACATTCAACAGAAAATTGCGCCGCGCATGACGCTGCACGATCTCTTCAGGTGGCAATGTAGCAGTGGACATAGTGTGTTTCACCAGTGGCCGCGAAGATAGCTGCCACGGATCGCGCGGCGGCCGATCAGTGTGTTGCTGCTGATGGTAGCAGATTTTCGTGAACACGCGGCAGCATAGACGGCACCCCCGCCGGGATACGGTATGCCAGACCTGGAAAGCACCGGGCTTCCTTGACAGGCGAGTGGTTTCAGCTGATACTGATGCGGTATATCATATCTTTGCGGAGACAGCAAAATGCTCAATGCAACCGAACAGCGTGTGCTGGATGCGATCGATATGCCTGCGCTGATAGCGTATCTGTGCGAACTGGTAGCGGTTCGCAGCCTCGACGGCGAAGAGAGTGCCGCACAGGAGCACGTGGCGGCGCAGTTGCAGCGCAGTGGGATGGATGTCGATCGCTGGCAGATCGACTTCGATACACTACGGCGGCACCCGTCGTTCTCGTGGGAGGTTGAGCGCAGCGAGGGCCTGGGGGTTGTCGGGGCGATCGGTGCGGATACCGGCGGGCGCAGTCTGATCTTCAACGGCCATATTGATGTCGTACCAGCCGGTGATGAAGCGCTCTGGCGCTACCCACCATGGCGGGGTACGGTGGCCGATGGCCGGGTGTATGGCCGTGGTGCGCTTGATATGAAGGGAGGGCTGTGTTGTGCGATCTACGCCGCACGTGCCATCCGTGATGCAGGGGTCAAGCTACGCGGTCGGCTGTTTGTCGAGAGTGTGATTGGCGAAGAAGACGGCGGCTGTGGTGCCCTGGCGACGGTACTACGCGGCTATCGTGCCGATGGTGCAGTGGTGGTCGAGCCGACCGAGCTGTGTGTCGCGCCGGCGCAGGCCGGTGCACTCAACTTCCGCATCCACGTTCCAGGAATGTCGGCCCATGGCTGTGTACGCGAAGAGGGGGTCAGTGCCATCGAGAAGTTCTTCCCGATCTATCAGGCGCTTATGGCCTTCGAACGCCAGCGGAACGACGCCGCCGCAGATCCGCTCTTCCAGCGCTATACCCTGCCGTACGCACTGTGTATCGGGAAGGTTGAAGCCGGAAACTGGGCCTCGACGGTGGCGGAAGAACTGATTTGCGAAGGGCGCTTCGGTATTGCCGTGCGTGAAGCGATTGCCCCGGCGCGGGCTGCCTTCGAGGCGACGGTTGCAGCCGCAGCGGCGGCGGATCCGTGGCTGCGTGATCATCAGCCGCGGGTTGAATGGTGGGGTGGGCAGTTTGCCCCGGCGCATATTCCCAGCGACCATCCAATTGCCACGACCGTCGCGGCGGCGTTCGGCACAGCAACCGGGGCACCGGCGCGCATGGAAGGCATGACCTACGGCTCCGACATGCGCCATCTGGTAAACGACGGCGACACACCAACGGTGCTCTTCGGGCCAGGCGATGTGCGCAATGCCCATCGGCCGGACGAATATGTGCCGATTGCCGATCTGGAAGCGGTCACTCAGACCCTGGCACTGACGGCACTGCGCTTCTGTGGGTACGAGGAGTAGTGTCATGGCGTCGGTAGCTAGCCAGAGTTCCTTCGGTATGCCATGGCGACAGGTGCGCCGAATTGGGCGGCTCGATCAACTGCTTGTGCTGATACTGCTGGTGGTACTGGTGTTGCTGGCCGGCCTGTCGATCGGCGCACCACGCAGGATTGAATTGACGGTCGATGCATCACGGGTAGCGCTTTCGACCGGCGGCCTGCATGCCCGTGAATACTTTCCAATTGGCGGCGGCAGTTACCGCTGGAGCAGCGGTTCGGCCTGGATCTTGCTGCCCAACCCCGGCGGTACGTGGCAGGTGACCTTCTCGCTTGCCGGCAACCCGGAACGTAGTGTTGATATTGTGATAGCCGAAGGGGCACGACGCTTCGGCTTCAGGGTTGAGCCGAATATCCGCCATTACACCCTGCTGCTGCCGCCGACGGCGCGTACACAGCCGGTCTTCACGATCGAAGCGCCGACCCTCTACGAGCCACCCGAGCCGCCGGCCGAAGTGGGGCGTGAGCTCGGCGTGGTGCTGGTGCGGATCGGGTTGCGTGGTGCCGGTACGATGGCGCTCGAAACGATGCTCTGGCTGGCGGCCATGGTTGTGGTGCTGTATGGCTCGCTGCGCTATGTTGGGCGCGGCCCACTGCTTGCCGCCGGCATCACTGGTGTGGCGTTGCTTGGAGCAGTGGGGTGGTATGCCGGCGGTGCCTGGCCGTATATCGTGCTGAATGTGGTGGCGTCGGCATTGGCAGGCGCCCTGCTGCTGGCGATAGGGATCCATTGGATGATTGTGCGGTGGCCGCTACAGCACATCACTCGCCGCTTGCTACCGCTTGCCCTGCTGCTGGCGCTGCTTGTCTATACGGCCGGGATCGCGGTGTATCTCATCTTTCCCGGAATCGAAGACACCCTGCTGCGCGAA
The DNA here is from genome assembly GCA_937859575.1 of uncultured Chloroflexota bacterium. Taxonomy (GTDB): domain Bacteria; phylum Chloroflexota; class Chloroflexia; order Chloroflexales; family Roseiflexaceae; genus CALLZL01. The sequence goes on along the minus strand of CALLZL010000466.1, from coordinate 3,465 downwards.
GACGCCATCATCGAGCAAGGAACGGCATTCTTGTTTCTGGTCGGCACGGTGCTGGCGCTTGGCTTGCTCGTGCTGTCGGTGGGTGTCCGGTTGCGCCTGCTGCTGGCCATTGGTGCCGTCGGCGGGCTGGCCATGCTGTTAAGCGAGATCAGTTTTGGCGGGCGTCTGATCGATCTGCCGGTGATCATCCTCTTTGGGGTGCCGTTCGATGGTTTTCACGATCTGATCGGGGTCGCCATCAATGCCTTTCTGGCAGCCGATACACGTTCACGCTTACTGCTGATCGGCGCACTGCTGATCGTGCCGGCACTACTGCTGCTGCTACTCTACCCGCAACGGCAACGCTGGCTTGCCGAAGCACGCCGATTGCTGGCTGCGCCATACATACCGCTGGCAATAGTGACCTTGATCTTCCTGGTGCTGGGGGTGGTGCTCGATGGCACACTATGGCACACGCGTTTTCTGCAACTGATGGAGGAGTTGAGTGATCTGAATGCAGCGCTGGCATTTATTGCGCTGCTGCTCTCGATCTGGTGTAGCGAAACAGTAGCACGGGAGGCTGATGCTGCGACACCAATGCCGCAGCATCAGCAACGGCTTGCTATCTGATTTCGAACGGAATGCCGCGGGCGATGCCGCTATTCAGCCCCTGGATCGTCATGACATACACTCCGGCCGGTGATCCGGCGGGGGCAACCCAGTTGAGATCGACGCGCCCACGGTAGGCTTTGGCACCACTGGGGAAGGCACCGACAATGCGGGTATCGGGGGCAGTGATCCAATAACTGACGACCTCGCTGCTGCGAAAACCGGTGGCGGCAAAGAAGAAGCGTGTACCGGCCGGGCCGCCGGCAGGTTGCACTACACCGATCAATGCCGCAGATTCGGCTTCGCGCCCGCTGACCTGGAATTCGGCGATCACCGGGATGCGGCTCCGTTCGCCGAAAGCCGTAATCGCCCAGGTGCCGCTGAGAGCATCGCGTGGTACCTGGAAGCGGATGCGCGCCTCGCCGGCCCGATTGGCGCCGGCAAATTCGCCACCAAGCACCGACTGATCGGGGGCTGTTGCCCAGATCGCAATCCGCTCACCGGAGGCAAAACCGATTCCCTGGAACTCAATCGTCTGCCCGGCCTGGACATGGCTCGTGAGCGGCTGAACACCCGCTTCGCCGGCGCGGCCGGCATGTGGCGCAAACCAGACCAGTGCAATCAGCGGCAATACTGCCCCGAGTGCGATCCATCGTCGTTGAATCCTCTGCATGATGGTTCTCCTTACCAGGTTCGTGAACTCCGCAGTAGAGCTCCGGCAGAGCTGCTACGACGATCCTAGTGGCTTGGCATCATCAGAGGGAACATGACAGCATTACCGTGGAATTACACCTGGGGTGCGGCATCCCCCGACAGTGTGTCGGAGGCGGCGCGCCGGTTGGCGAGGTAGGCGGCGGCCACATACTCGATGAGCGCTTCGGGGTTGCCAGGGGCGATCGCCAACCGGCGTTGCAGTTCGTCGGCAATGCGGGCGGCAAGCTCACGGCGCAGGGCCGGGTCGAACTCGCGCCGCCGTGCCAGAAAATCACTAATCAACAGGTAGTCGTTGTCGTCGAGCAGCTCAATCGTGGCGATCTGTGGTGCATCCGCCGCTCTGGATGGCAGCCTGCGGATACCGGCAAGCAGCTGTTCGAGCGTCACGCCACGGCGTTCTTTGACAACCAGCGTGCCACCGGCAAGATCGCCGAGCCGCCGGGCGCGGGTGTCGATGAACATCACTACCACACCCACGCCATACAAGAAGGGCAAAAAATCGATGATCCGGATGAAGTTGCGAATAGCACTACCACTGAAGGTGATCGGATGCCCGCCCTCGCGCACCGTACGCAATCCGATCAGGCGTTTGCCCGGGCTCTGGCCGCTCCAGAGCATCTCGAACAGCAGGTAGTAACCCCAGAAGATCAGAAATGAGACGATTGCGCCGATCGCCAGAACCACACTTTCAAACACTGCCAGCGCATCGCTGATCATGCCGGTCAGGTACGAAACAAACACCAGCAGAATGCCGATCAATAATGAATCGACCAATGCCGCCAGCAAGCGTGATCCGATACCGCCGATCTCGTAGAAGAGCTCGATATTCTCGGGAGTATCAACGGTATAGCGATCACTCATGGCGCCTACAGAGGTGTCTCGGCGTCGTCGGGCGGGGCCGACATCATATCGATGGCCTGGTCGATGTTTCCGAGGTGCTGCATCGCATTCACCACACCCAGATCCCAACCGGATGCCGTACGGTGCATAATGGTGATCGAGGTGTTGCCGATATGGCCATGCACCAGCTGCGCATCGCCGGCGGCATAACCGATCAGGGCGCGAATCGGGCCGCCATGGCTGAAACAGGCCACCTGCCCAGCGGGGTAGGCCACCGCGATCTGTTCGATTGCAGCAGCAGCACGTTGCGAAAGCTCGCTGAATGTCTCGCCGGTATCACCGCGCCGCACATCTTCGCCGGCCACAAAACGCTGGTAGAGCGCCGGATTATAGGCGATCACCTCAGCGCGGGTTTTGGCGCTCCATGCACCGACATCGATCTCGCGCAGTGCTATCAGCGGCTGCGGGGTAATGCCGAGCGCCGCTGCAACGATCGTGGCTGTCTCCCAGCTACGCTGCAGATCACTGGAGTAGATCGCATCGAAGTGGATGCCGGCTTCCAGCAGGTATGCGGCGAGGCGGTGTGCCTGCGCGCGCCCCATGTCGTTGAGCGGGATATCGGCCTGGCCCTGCCAGATTCCCTGGACATTCCAATCGGTTTCACCATGACGAATGAGGTAACAGGTTGTCATCAGTTCTCTTCTCGTCTTCGCATAAGTGACCTGGGTAGTATAGCATGGGGTCTGGATCACCAGGAGGAGCGGGCAGCGACGCAGGGCTGGTTCCTTCTCGCGAAGCGATCCTTCGCCGCACAGCGGCTCGGGATGGCATACCGGCCCGGGCGGCATGGGGGAAGCCGAGACGCAGCACACAATACTGCCGCTGCGTCTGTTCACAACACAAAGAGCAAACTCGATGATCGTATGGCTGACGGGGATCATAGTGCTGGCGACAATCGTGGGGATCGCGGTTGGTCGTTGGCCGCTGCTACGCGCCGATCGGGCGACAATCGCGCTCATTGGATCGGCACTGCTCATGGCAACCGGCTCGCTGACGCTTGAGCAGGCGTTTGCCGGGCTGGATCTGCCGACACTGCTGCTGCTTTTCAGCATGATGGTGCTTAACGGCCAACTCTATATCGCCGGGTTTTTCGGCACGGTGGCACAGCGGGTGGTGCAGGCGGCCCGTGGGCCGCGCACGCTACTGGCGCTGATCATCGGTGCTTCGGGGGTGCTCTCGGCGCTCTTCCTCAACGACACCATCGTACTGATGCTGACGCCCCTGGTGCTCGATCTGACGCGAGCATTGCGACGGAATCCGATC
>CALLZL010000465.1 GCA_937859575.1 uncultured Chloroflexota bacterium | reverse complement strand
CCATGGGGCGGCATGGCCTTGAAGCCCAAGCCCTCGGGCTTGGGAGCCGTCACTCAGCGAGAACCATCCGCTACAAGGAGGAGATATGCCACAACCTCGCAAGAAGGCGCTGGTCCTTTCGGGCGGCGGCGGGCGCGGTGCCTACCATATCGGCGTGATCGAGGCACTGGTCGAGCGCGGCTGGATGACCGATGGCCGTGGGCCGGATATTATTGCCGGTACCGCGACCGGGGCCATCAATGGTGCAGCCCTCCCCTCGGGGCTGACGGTCGAGGATCTCAAGCGCCGCTGGCTTGCCATGCACACCGAAGATGTGCACCGCCTCTCGAATGATCTGCCGCCCGCCAGCCGGCCGTTTGTTCGCTTCATGCTGCATGGCGTGCTCACCTCCGATGCCCATGGCGGCGAGTCGGTCGATCTGCCGCCCGAAGAGCGCGGGATCAGCGCCCAGAGCCTGGTCGATCGTATTTCGGGGATCTTTCGTGCCCGCCCATTTCGCAGCCTGCTCGATACCCGGCCGTGGCGTCATACCCTGCGCAACTGGATGGACTTCGAGCGGATTAATAGCCCGGCCGCCCCGGCACTGCTGCTCACCGCCACCGACCTGCAGACCGGTGATCTGCGCGTGTTCTGCAATCGTGCCGTACGCGGCCGCCCGGCCGATACCCTCGAACTCGATCACCTCATGGCCTCATCAAGCATCCCGACCGTCTATCCGTGGACGGAGATCGAAGGGGCGAAATACTGGGATGGCGCGGTACTCGCCAATACCCCGCTCGGCCCGGTGATCGAACTCGCCGGCGGCGAAGATGTCGATATTGTGGTTGTCATGATGACCCCCTGGAAGGCGGATGCCGCCGAGTTGCGCGCTCAGCTCGACAAAGTGCCCGAAGATCTGGTGCAGGGGTTGTCGCTGACGCTCGATTGGGCTTTGCTGGCGTCGTATCGCTCGGCAATCAAGATGCTGCGTGCCTATAATCGCCTGGCAGATGCCGCCGCCAGGCTCGAAACCGCTGCACACGCCACCGGCGATCCTAGCCTGATGCTCGAAGGATCCGTACCACGGGCTATCTCCGAACCGCTGGTGATTGCGCCGCAACAGCTCATGCCGCTCGAATGGATCATCGATTACGAAGAGGCCAATCATTGGAAGCTCTTTGAGATGGGGCGGGCCGATGCACTGCGTGCGCTTGATGAACGTACACTCGAAGGGCTGCTTGCGTGATCGATCTGCATATTCATACGACAGCAACCCCCCACCATGCGAGTTGGAAGCCGCAGGCACTGGTTGCGGCTGCCCAGGCGCGCGGGCTGCATGCCATTGCTGCCACCGACCACAACACCATGGCTTCAGTTGCTGCCCTGCAGGCTGCTGCTGCTGCTGCCGGCCTGGCGATTGTGTCGGGGGTCGAAATCGACAGCGGCTTTATTGCAGCACCCGGCCGGCCGCTACGCCTCTGGCATACCCTGGTGTATGGTGCCGAGCCACAACATCCGGTGCTGCTCGAACTGTGCGCAGCCGTGTTCGAACGTAATCAGGCCGATGCTGTGCGTCTGCAGCACGAATTGATCGCCCGTGGGTTCCGGCTTGCCGGGCTCGATACGCTCGGCCGCCCACCGAATGTCGCCGACGTGGGCACAGCCCTCGGCCGGCTGAATGAACTACCCGGGCGTGAAGCCGGTGATGATGACGAAGCTGCCGGTATGCGCTATATTCTGACGCAGATCAGCGACGGCTACCGCCCCGTCGGCGTCGCTGAGGTGATCAGTGCTGCCCATAGCGCCGGTGGGGTTGCTGTTCTGGCACACCCCGGCCGCTCGAAAGGGATCTATGCCGTGCCCGCCGATGCAACCGATATTACCGCCATGGTCGCAGCCGGCCTCGATGGGACCGAGGTCTTCTACCCCAGCCATACGCCCGCTCAACGCGTAGAGCTTCTCGGCTATGCCCGCCGCCACAAACTGCTCGTCAGTGGTGGCTCCGACTCACATCACCCTCATGACCCACTCGCCGCCTGGGATGATCCGGCACTCATCCCGCTCCTCGAACGCCTCGGCATCCCGCTCGCCGATCCTCGGTAGCCGGCTGCGCCCAGTATGCCGGTGGCATGCCCCCTTAGTGCATCATTGGTGCGAATCGCACGATGATCGATATATTGTATATAATTATGAACAAAAAATGATTTATCGTTTTGAATAATAAAACATCTTCTGCTATACTAGGCAACAGCAGCCGGCGCACCACAACACAGAGCCATACCGGCGGGGTAGCAACGTGGGGAGCGGCACAGAATCGCAGCAGACCAGAGGGAAAGGGTTTAGCATCATGAGGGGCATTCTTTCGGATCCGTTCGGCGCACGGGCGCCGCTTGGGGTTGGTGGCCGGCAATACACGATCTACCGGCTCGCAACACTAGCCGATCGGGTTGGCGTTGATCTGCAGACCCTGCCCTATTCGATCAAGGTTGTGCTGGAGGCACTACTGCGCAACAGTGGTGATGGCTTCACCACAACCGAGGATGTCGAGGCGTTAGCCCGCTGGACACCCGAACAGGCCGGGCAGCGCGAGATCGCATTCAAACCGGCACGGGTGCTGATGCAGGATTTCACAGGTGTTCCGGCGGTGGTTGATCTGGCGGCCATGCGTGATGCCATGCAGCAACTCGGGGGAGATCCAACGAAGATCAACCCGTTGGCACAGGCTGATCTGGTGATCGACCATTCGGTGCAGGTCGACGCATTTGGGAATGGCATGGCACTGGTACTCAATGCTCAGTATGAGTTCGAACGGAACCGCGAACGCTACGAATTCTTGCGCTGGGGTCAGCAGAGCTTCACCAACTTCAGTGTTGTTCCGCCGGCTACCGGTATCTGCCATCAGGTCAACCTCGAATCCCTGGCGAAGGTGGTGCTGACCGCCGATGCCGACGGTGAGTTGATCGCTCTGCCCGACACCCTCGTCGGCACCGATAGCCACACCACCATGATCAACGGCCTGGGTGTACTTGGCTGGGGGGTGGGCGGGATCGAGGCCGAAGCGGTACTGCTCGGCCAACCATTGGCAATGCTGACCCCCGAGGTGATCGGTGTGCGCCTGATCGGCGCATTGCAGCCGGGGGCCACTGCCACCGACCTGGTGTTGCGCGTCACTGAAATGCTGCGCAAAGAGGGTGTGGTCGATAAGTTCGTAGAATTCTGCGGTGCCGGTCTGAGCAGCCTGAGCCTGGCAGATCGGGCGACAATCGCCAACATGGCGCCTGAATATGGTGCTACCTGCGGTTTCTTCCCGGTCGATGCCGAAACGCTGCGCTACCTGCGGCTTACCGGGCGCCCCGACGAAGTGGTTGAACTTGTGGAAGCCTACAGCCGCGCACAGGGGATGTTCCGCGATGATGACGCGCCGATTCCGGTGTATAACAAACTGCTCGAACTCGACCTTGCCTCGATCGTGCCGAGTGTCGCCGGGCCACGTCGCCCGCAAGATCGCGTGCCACTTACCACACTCAAGCAGTCGTTCCATCAGGCGATGGGTACCACCTTTGGCCAGGAAGTAGCAGCATTTGAAACCACCGATACCCGGTGCAACAGTCGCAGCGATCTGTATGCCGCTGATCGAACGCCACTGACAATCGGTGGGCGTGAGACCTCGCTGACCCATGGGGCGACCGTTATCGCCGCCATTACCTCGTGTACCAACACATCCAACCCCTCGGTGATGCTGGCTGCCGGCCTGCTGGCGCAGAAGGCGGTGGCTCGCGGGCTCACGGTGCCGGCATATGTCAAAACCAGCCTGGCACCCGGTTCGCGCGTCGTCACCGAATATTTGCGCAAGGCCGGGTTGCAAGAATCGCTCGACACCCTCGGTTTCAATGTCGTCGGCTATGGCTGTACAACCTGTATCGGCAACAGTGGCCCGGTCGCCGATGAGGTTGCCGGCGTGGTGAAGGATGAAAACCTGGTGGTCAGCGCCGTGCTCAGTGGCAACCGCAACTTCGAAGGGCGTATCAACCCGGTGGTGCGCGCCAACTACCTCGCCTCGCCGCCGCTGGTTGTTGCACTCGCGATCGCCGGCACCGTCGATATC
>CALLZL010000464.1 GCA_937859575.1 uncultured Chloroflexota bacterium | reverse complement strand
AATCGACAACCGGCTCGGTAAACGGGCGTTTCATGATCTCGCATGCCTCGCCAAGCCGGCGAATTCGCTCGCCGGGTTGATACAGTTCGAGCCCCATGCTCTCGTGTTCATAGACATTCCATCCTGCGCCGATGCCGATATCGAGCCGACCATTGGCGATGATATCGAGCGTTGCGGCGATATGCGCCAGCACCGCCGGGTGGCGATACGTGTTACCGGCGACCATTAACCCGACGCGAATGCGCCTGGTCTGTGCAGCGAAGGCCGTCAGCAGTGTCCATCCCTCGAAACATGGGCCATCGAGATCGCCGACAATCGGGTTGAAGTGATCGAACAGCCAGGCATGTTCAAAGACCTCAAGTGCATCAGCATCCAGCCAGATCCGTTGCATGGCTTCATAGGTGGTGTGCTGTGGTGCAGTCTTGATCCCAAAGCTGAGTTTTGTCATCGCTCTTCCTTTCGTGCTGGTGCGGCGGCAGATGTGATACCCCACCGCAATGATCGTCGAGCAAAACATGCTGCACGTCGTTGAAGGTAGGCGTGCGCACAATCTTGCACCATTTGGATGTTAGCGTTGTTGCCAGGCTTCAAGCAGTATTGCCAGGATCTCGGGTGATGGTGTTTCGACCTGGCCGGCGACATCGGTGCCGACACCGAAGCGCTGATAACGGTTGAACGGATTGTCCGGGTCGTCGTTCACAATCGGCACACCGGCGTTGGCCGGGCGGAAGCCGAAGCGCAGTAAGGCCACTTCTTGCTGCGGCCGGCCGAGCAGGAAGCTGCGGAACATGCGCGCCCCTTCGCGCTGCTCGGCACTGATCCATGGTGCGTCAAGCATGGCATACGGGTGATCGCTCATACTGGTGGCCGGCGGGTAGATGAGTGTCAGATCGCCCCAGCGGTTGCGTGCCGCCTCAAGATACTCGATCGCCAAATGTTCGTACACCAGCACCATGTCGTAGCGGCTCGGCCCATACTGCACCATGTTGGTTATGAGGGTGCCGGTGTTTTCGTCAAAGCCAAGCACTGCCCGTTCGATCGTTGCCAACCACTGCCGGAAGGCCGGATCAGTGAGCTGGGCCGGGCCAAGGCCACTGGTCGTACCGTAGTAGCCATAGGCCATCAGTAGCAATGCCTGGGTACCACTGTTCGAACTGAGTGGCGAGGTATGGCCAAGTTTCACGAAGCCCCATTCGGCACGACCGCCGCGTGCCTGCCAGCCGGCCGGATCCGCAATCGCAGCGTGGAGATTGCGCCACATGTTCGCGCTGCCGTCGGGCAGTAACACCGCCGCCCGTTCGCTCCAGATCAGCGCTACCAGTGGCGAATAAGCCAGCGACTGCGGCGCATCGGTACCGTCGGCCACAATTGGGCGGGCATTGCGGTTGCGTGCCGCCCATTCGGCCGACAACAGATCAAGCCACACCCGGCTAGCCGGGCTGACGACTGTCGGCGGTGGTGTGGTGCGCCACTCTTCATGTGCGGCCCGCAGTGCCATTTCGCGTGAATCGATGCCGATCAGTTCGATCCGCAGTGGCCGCCCACCAATGCGCGGATCGCCGGCATTGAACTGTTGTGCGGCGGCGGTAAGCCAGGCGCGCTTCTCAGTGCCGTGCCAGATCGTCACGACGATCGGGTTGCGTGCTGCCCCGAATGGAAGTGGCAGCGGCGCATACCCGATCGAACCAACAATCAGGTATGCACCCAGCGCCAATGCGCAGAGCAGCAGATAGGCACTGCCGATCCAGTATGCTGGCTTCGCCATCAGAAGTACCGGCTCAGATTTTCGAAGATCAACGCAATATCGCCGGTGTCGCCCTTCACCAATAGTGTCCGCGAAAATTCGGCGATGCGCTCAAGAACCGCCGTGTCGGCATCCGAACCATACGCAACCGGGAAGATACTGATGCCGGATTCGTCGAATGCATTCTGCAACTCATCAAATGATGCACTGCTGGCATTATCGATCCCATCAGAAAGCAGCACAATCGCCTTGATGCGATCGCCCGACTCAGCCGGCGGGAGATCGTCAAGGGTCTGTTTGGCGACGATCAGCGCATCATACAGCGCGGTTTTACCGGTGGCCGAAAGATTGAAGATCGCATCGTCAAGGGCGATGCGGCTCTCGGTGAGCGGTGCCGGTGCAACCAGTAGTTCGGCGCGTGTGTCGAAAGCTACGATACCCACCCGATCCTCGGGCAGGATGCGCGACAGGAAGGTTGCGATCCCGGCTCGGGCGGTGTCGAGCTTTTCACCCTCCATCGACCCCGAGACATCAATCACCAGCACGATATCGGCGCGCTTGCGGTTGAGCGCCCAGGTGTTCTTGGCGGCGACCAGCACTTCGGCCGGCGGTACCGGCAGCACACTCTGCACGCCCTGCGGCTGTACACCAAACGCCGGGCTGATCGGATCGGCAATCGGTACCTCGATATTGGCCGGCCGGAAGCCGAACTGCATGGCAAGCTGCTGGCTCTCGGTACTCAGCAGATAGTTGTAGAACTGCTCGGCTGCCTGTCCCTCCGCCGTAGAGGCGATCGACATAATGATGAAGGGGTTGTCGTGCCAGAAGGTGCCTTCACGCGGGTAGATCGCCACCAGTGGTGTAGGCGGGTTGGTATTCTTATTGAAATCAATCAGAGTGATCTCTTCCATGGGAAAGGCCGAGATATAGCTCATGCCGAACTTGCGCATGTTCTCGCTAAAGATCAGGGTGTTGTAGCCATAGTGGCGGATCCCCTTCCCGAGGGCACGGGTGAACTGCTGGCTCGCGGGGGTCTCAATATCCGCGACCGGTAGATCGCGCTGTTTACCAGCGGCGGCATAAAACTCCGCAAGCAGGGTCGAGAGCGCCGACGTGCTGATCTCGGGGTCGGTGTGGCCCCAGCTGAAGCGGCCCCATTCGGGGCGGCCATAGCGCCCCCACCCCTGCGGATCGTTGATCAGGTCGAGCATATCGCGCCAACCGATCGGCTGGTTGGGCCAGCCAAGCGCCTCGGCCATCGGGCGCCACATTGCAATCACTACCGGGGTCAGCACCAGCGGTTTATTGGAAACGGCAACATTGGGATTGCCGCCTTCGTACTTCAGCACCTCAAGCCATGTCGATGCCGAGGGTGTCCAGATCGTCACATCGAGCTGACCGTTACGGATCTCGGTACGGGCAGCGCCGCTCGACTTATTCATCCCCTCAACAAAGATCGGCCGGCCATCAACCTGGGTACGGCTGGCGTTGAAGGCTGCGATCCGATCATTGAGCCAGGTCTCTTTTTCCGGGCTATAGGCGATCGAAATACGAATAGCATTGGCTGGCGGTGTTGATGGATCACCACTACCCAGGCCGCCCAGGCCGCCGCATGCAAGAAGCAGCGCGGCCACCAGGCCTAGCGTAGCGAGGCGGATTGTTCGCGACATGTCAAGGCTCCTTCTGCCTGAAGTTCAGCCGTTACGGGTTGTGTTCAGTATACCGTACTGTGACGTTGTCGGGCTGGTTTTGTTGCTACAACCTTACTCTATCGCCGGCCTGATCTGCGCTTCGTCCTAATGCCGCATGGCTGCTCAGCCTGAAGGTTGATCTCCAACCGGCTGTTCCCTGGTATCCTCTTGATGTCGATATCGCTGGGGTATCGCGGGTAGGTCAGGGTTCGAGCAGGAGGCAGATCGTGAGCGATTATCTTCAGATGGTGCAGGCGCGGCTTGATCGTCAGGAACATGATCGTGCGGCACGCGCTCAGTATCTGCTTGAACAGCAGGCTGACCGACGTTCGCTGCGTGATCGGCTGCTGGCGCTGGTACGCCCCTGGCAGCGTACGCCACAACCGGCGACACCGGTATGTGAAGCGGCCACGGCTCAGCTCAAGGCGTCGTGATATACCAATGCTACGCAAACATTCGAGAGTCATCCGGCTCTCGAATGTTTTTTGATTGTGAGAAACGGCTATGGCAGAGACCATCCTGGTAGCTGGTGCGAGTGGCATCCTCGGGCGGTTGGTCGCCGCCGAATTGCATCGGCGCGGCTATCGCGTACGAGCGCTGGTTCGCTCAGCGAGCCGTGCCGTGATTGTTCAGCCACATGTCGATCAGATCGTGATTGCCGATGCACTGCGGCCAGAAACCCTTGGTGATGCTCTGCATGGTGCCGGGAGTGTCTTTTCGTGCCTTGGCCAGAGTGTTGCCCTCGATCTGCGAAATCGTGCTCCGGGCTACGAGGCCGTCGATTACACGGCAAACCACAATCTGCTTGTCGCTGCACAGCGTGCCGGCGTCGAGCGCTTCGTCTATGTTTCGGTCTGCGGTGCCGCGCGTTAC
>CALLZL010000463.1 GCA_937859575.1 uncultured Chloroflexota bacterium | reverse complement strand
GCACCGATGAAGCCGATAATCAGATTGAATAAGATCACCGGTGTGCTCATGGGAACGGTAACATTGCGAAACTGCTGCCAGCCGTTGGCACCATCAACGGTCGCCGCTTCATACAACGAACGAGGGACATCCTGCAGACCGGCCAGAAAGACGACGACTGCATTGCCTGAAGCCCAGACGGCGACCATCACCAGGCTTGGTTTGGTGAGGACAGGGTTCGAGAGAAACGGAATGGCTGGTAAACCAAGCGATTGCAGGAAGCCGTTGATCGCACCATACTGAATATTCAGCAGAAACAGCCATACCATCGCCGCGCAGATCGCCGGCACAATCGCCGGAATGTACATGATTGCGCGGAAGAATGAGCGCCCGACAATATTCGTGTTTAGAAGATTGGCAACCAGAAACGCAAATCCGAGGGAGAACGGCACACTGAAGATTACATAGAAGACCGTATTGTACACGACCGTCCAGAATTGAGGATCCTGGAAGAGTAGTTCGCTGTAGTTTGCGGCCCCAATGAAGACTGGTTCGCGGATCAGATCATAGCGCGTCAGGCTGATATAGAACGAGTAGATCAGCGGATAGACGGTAAAAGCCAGAAACCCGATGATCCATGGCGACACAAAAATCAGCCCGAGCGCCAGGTTGCGCCGGTCGCGCCGCGATAGACTGACCCGTGGCATCACAGCAGACTGCATCGTCATTCTCCTTTTATGGTGGTGTTCCGAGGCGGCGGGTACGCCACCTCGGAACGAAGAGCTCCGTAAAGGAGTATGCTAGCTGAGACCCTGGGCACTCCACTCGGCTTCGGCACGTGCCTGTAGTTCGGCGGCAGCATCTTTGCCGGTCATGTTGCCACGGAAGACCTGCTCGGCCAGTTCGGTTCGTTGGGTATTGATATACCAGTGGATCGGGCAGCGCCGGCCGACAATCCATTCTTCGACCTGATTGGCCGCATCGATATAGAACTTCAGGCCCGGGTAGGCATTCGGGTCAACCTTGGCCAGCCACGAGAGCCGCCCATTGATCCAGCCGACCTCTTTGAAGATGATATCCATCGGTTCGTCGTTATAGAGATATTCAGCAACCTTGAACATCTCGTCGGTATTGGCGGCATCCTTGAACAGAATGACAAAGTGTGCGCCAGTAGCCATGATCTTCTTGCCGGCACGTGATGCCGAAACCGGTGCCCAGGTGGCACGGTTGAATTCAGCGATCTCCGGCTTCTGGATCTGCGTTTCGCCAGGGTGCCAGTATCCTTCGATGATCATGGTCTGGATCCCGGCGTTGAACGAAGCGCCCCACCCACCAAGATTCTCATCCTGGCGCATCCCGGCGAGTTTATCCGGCCCGATCACCTTGATAAACTCTCCGGCTGTCTCAAGCCACTGGGCTACCGAGTCATTGTCGAGATTGATCGTCCGCGACTGCTCATCCCACCAGTTGAAACCACCGAACGACTGCACGCCGAAATCGGCTTCACCCGCCATGGCGTCATACGGGTCAAGGCCGAACTGCTGCAGGTTCCCGGCCGCATCGAACTTTGTCAGCGCCTTATGCCACACCAGTGCGTCATCCCATGTCACCGGCGGCGAATCGGGATCGAGCCCAGCCTCTTCTACTGCTTTGGCATTGTAGTTGAGGCCCCACCAGAGGAAGCCTTCGAGGCTCGGCACACCGATCATCTGCCCATCATAGAATGCACTATCCCACAAGGCCGGCACCATATCATCGCGCTTGATGATACCACTCGAAGCAACCAGATCATCCACCGGGCGCAATGCGCCGCGAGCCCAGAAGTTTGGATAGTCGAAGTTTGAACCGCCATCGGGTGGCGTCCCGCCGGCAACTGCCGTCAGAATCGCTTCACTATTGACCGAACCCTTATATTCAAGCACATTGTCGCCCATCATCTCCTTGAATGACGGTGTTTCGACAATCTTTTCGACGGCAGCATCAAGATTGCCCCAGGCATACCACCACTGGATCGTCTTGCCGCTCGAAGCGGGAGCCGGTGCAGCCGGTTGTTCGGCAGCCGGTTGTTCGGCAGCCGGTTGAGCAGCCGGGGCCTGGCCACCACACGCCACCAGAATAGCACCGGTTGTCATCGCCGCAGCATCTCGCAGGAATTTT
>CALLZL010000462.1 GCA_937859575.1 uncultured Chloroflexota bacterium | reverse complement strand
GGAACAAGGGAACAAGGGAACAAGGGAACAAGGGAACAAGGGAACAAGGGAACAAACAACCATACACGAAGCAACACACAATAACAACAGGAGCAATCAGATGCCAGGCAAAGTCAACAAGGTGGTACTCGCATATTCGGGCGGGCTCGACACCAGCATTATCGTACCATGGCTGAAGCAGAACTATGGTAACCCCGAGATTATTTGCTACTGCTGCAATCTCGGCCAGGATGATGAGCTCAGCGGGTTGGAAGAGAAGGCAATCGCCAGCGGTGCCTCGAAGTGTTATGTCGAAGACCTGCGCGAGGAGTTCGTGCGTGATTTCCTCTTCCCACTGCTCCAGTCGGGTGCCGTGTACGAGCGAATCTATCTGCTCGGCACCTCGGTGGCACGCCCGCTGATCGCCCGCCGCCAGGCCGAAATTGCGGTGCAGGAAGGCGCCGACGCGGTGGCGCATGGCTGCACCGGCAAGGGCAACGACCAGGTGCGCTTCGAGATCACCTATATGTCGGTCAACCCACGCCTCAAGGTGATCGCCCCCTGGCGCGAATGGGATATCCGTTCGCGTGAGGATGCGCTCGACTACGCCGCCGAACATAATGTTCCGGTGACTGCCAGCCTCAAGTCGATCTATAGCCGCGACCGCAACATCTGGCATATGTCGCACGAAGGGGGTGTTCTCGAAGATCCCTGGAACGAGCCGGAAGAGCCGATGTACACCCTGACGATCGCACCCGAGCAGGCCCCCGACACTCCTGAGTATGTTGAAGTCGGCTTCGAGCAAGGCGTACCGGTGAGCGTTGATGGGCAGCGCCTTGGGCCGGTCGAACTCCTGCTGCTGCTCAACGACATCGGTGCGCGCCATGGGGTCGGCCGCATCGATCTGGTCGAAAACCGCCTGGTCGGCATGAAGAGCCATGGGGTCTACGAGACTCCCGGCGGCACGATACTGCGCGCGGCACACCAGGGGATCGAGCAACTGGCGCTCGACCGCGACACACTGCACTACAAGGATGTGATCGCCCACCGCTACGCCGAGGTGGTCTACAATGGCCAGTGGTATACCCCGCTGCGCGAAGCGCTCGACGCCTTCATCAAAGTGACGCAGCAGAATGTGACCGGCACAGCGCGCATCAAGCTCTACAAAGGGAGCGCATCGCTGGTTGGCCGCAAGGTCGATCGCAGCCTGTACAACCCGGATATTGCCAGTTTCACGATGAGCCAGACCTACAACCAGCAGGATGCCGAAGGGTTTATCAAACTGTTCGGCCTGCCAATCAAGGTACAGGCACTGGTGGATGGCAAGTAGACCCACCTGGTTGCTACCTGACGGATTTCGCATCAGCAATGGAGTTGTTCTATGAGCATCTCGCTCGACACATTCGCTCTGGCGCCGGGGTTTCGGGCAGCAGCAACCGCCTGTGGCCTGAAGAAGAACGGCGCGCTCGACATGGCGCTTGTCAGCGCTGCCGGCCCATGCAGTGCCGCCGGTGTGTTTACCACGAATCGCGTCAAGGCGGCACCGGTGATCTATGATCAGCAGCTGCTGGCGCAGAATGCCGCCGGTGTACGCGGTGTGATTGTGAATGCCGGGAACGCCAATGCCTGCACCGGCCCACGCGGTATGGCCGATTGCCGCCAGACGGCGGCACTCACGGCAGGTGGGCTGGGCTGCCGCCCCGATGATGTACT
>CALLZL010000461.1 GCA_937859575.1 uncultured Chloroflexota bacterium | reverse complement strand
GGCGGCTCAGGATGACAGGGCGAGAGCCGGTCGGGGGTGCGGGGGCGGAGCCGCCGCATGCATCCACTGCTCACACGATAACCACACGCGCCGTACCGGCGATTCATTGCGGGCGCACACGTCGGCGCGCCCCTACGGCATTGGGATGCATTGATTGCGACCCCATTGCCCACCCGCCTCGTGTCGCGCCGTCACGGCGATTCCATCGGGGCGCATCACGCTGCGCCCCAACGGCATGGCGGTGCGTTGATCCGAACCCCACCGCGTCGCGGCACCGGCCCCACGGCCATGTGGCCGCCACCCACCCGCATCCGCGTCGCGGCGCCGCAGCGACCGCGCGCGCCATGGGCATGGCAACGGGCCATCCGGCACCGAACGCGCACCATTGCAGGGGGTTCGGGGGACCGCAGGTCCGCCCGACGGGGGTGCGGGGGCGGAGCCGCCCGCGAGAATCGTCATACCCACTCCGCCGAGCGATCGGTCGCCGCCGGGCAGCTCAGGATGACATCCCTTCTGCTCCTTTGTTCGTCGGCTCCTGTGTGTCGCTTCAAACAAAACATGCACGATCACCTACCCAAACCAACAATTTCGTGCATAATATGCCCATTGCACCCGAAGCATAGCAGAGGAGCAAACGGGCGATGTATACCTTCCGACAGATCCGCGAGGCGGTGGTTGCCGGTGGCAGGCCGGCAGGGTTCCCGCATGGCGCTGCGTTCGATGCCGAGCACCTGGCAGCGCTGCGGCATGCGCCGCACCTGCAACGGTTGTTCACCGAGGTGCGTGAACTGGCGCAGGTAGCACAGGCCGAGCCGATCACGACCCTGCCGTTCGGTGCTTTCAAGCTGTTCGAGATCAGCGGTACCCGTAAAGAGTACGAAAACCCCTACTTCGCCCGCCGCGGCCGCCTGGTGGCACTCGTGCTGACGGCCGTGCTCGATGCCGACGACACCGTGATTGCGGCGCTCGAGGATCTGCTCTGGGCAATCTGCGATGAATATACCTGGTGTGTGCCGGCTCACCTGCGGCGTCATGGCGGCGATCTGCTCGGCGCACGCCTGACCCCCGAACAGATGGTCGATCTGTTTGCTGCCGAAACATCCCATGCGCTGGCTGAAACGCTGCTGCTGCTCGACGAACGGCTGCATCCCTGGGTTCGCGATCGGGTACGCGCCGAGATCGAACGCCGTATCTTTCAACCACTCTTCCACGACCCGATCCACTTCCACTGGGAATCGGTGCCGATGAACTGGGCTTCGGTCTGCGCCGGCGCGGCCGGCATGGCAGCACTGGCACTCGAACCCGATAGCGAACGCCTCGCCGGGATGATCGAACGCTGCTGCCGCGCCATGGAGTGCTTCATGGAGGGCTTTGGCCCCGATGGTGGCTGTGCCGAAGGGATCGGCTACTGGCAGTATGGGTTTGGTTATTATGTCTATTTCGCCGAGATGCTGCGCGACTACACCGGCGGTACGCTTGATCTGCTGGCAAGCGACCTCGCCCGGCGCGTCGCGGCCTTCCCGGTGGCGGTGAGCCTTGGCGGCAGCTCATTCGTCAACTATTCGGATGGATCGAACCGTATGCAGCTGGCCCCGGGGTTGCTTTCGCGCCCGGCGACG
>CALLZL010000460.1 GCA_937859575.1 uncultured Chloroflexota bacterium | reverse complement strand
TACGAGATAAGCTAGTGACTGGAGTTCAGACGTGTGCTCTTCCGATCTCATCATCCGGGTTGTTATAATACTGCTACCTGGAAACCAGGCCCTCAATGTGTTTCTTGAGTTCCCTGGCTGGCCATAGCCGGCAACCTACCTCAGGTATCGATCCCCGTTGTTCCCCCCGCGACGGCGCGGTCGATAGCAGGGCATCATCAGCGTACATTAGCAACACCGCATCCTATCTGGCCGGATCACCGTACCAATGTGTATTCGGTGTCGTGGCCGGCATTCGATATGGCCGGCACCCATGCGGGCGCCGCGAAATCCCGATCGTTCAGGAGGACACACCATGACGACGATCACCGGAGAAACACTCCTACAACAAATCAGTGAACTGCAGGATCGCAGAACCTTCCAGCAACTGAACTGGACCGGCACTTTCGCCGAATATCTCGATATTGTGGTACAGAATCCGAGTGTGACACGTAACGCCTTTCAGCGAATCTACGACATGATTATGTCGTATGGCAGCGAAGAGTTTATCGACGCCAAGAAACGGCTGATTCGCTACAACTTCTTCAGCGATACCTCGTTCGATGAGAACGATGCCATTTTTGGGCTCGAGATCCCACTGATGCGGTTGGTCAACTTCTTCAAGGCTGCCGCACAGGGCTACGGCACCGAAAAGCGCGTCCTGCTGCTGCATGGCCCGGTCGGCTCTTCGAAGTCGACGATCGTGCGCCGCCTGAAGCGCGGCCTCGAACACTATGCCCGCACCGACGACGGCGCGTTGTATACCTTTTCGTGGTATATGGGCGAGCTTGATGATATCATGGCCGGCCGGCTGAAAGAGTCGGATTGGGAGCGCTGCCCGATGCACGAAGAGCCACTGCATCTCATCCCGCTCGACATGCGCGAACAGATCGAATCGCAGTTGAATGCCGACCGCCGCCCCGATACGATTCAGGTGCGCATTACCGGCGATCTCTGCCCGTCGTGTCGCTATAACTTCCGCGATCTGATGCTGCGCTACCACGGCGACTGGTCGCAGGTGATCCGGCATGTGCGCGTGCGACGCCTGGTCTTCTCCGAACAGGATCGGGTCGGCATCGGCACCTTCCAACCCAAAGATGAGAAGAACCAGGATAGTACTGAACTGACCGGCGATATCAATTATCGCAAGATTGCAATCTATGGTTCTGATAGCGATCCGCGTGCGTTCAACTTCGATGGTGAGTTTAATATCGCCAACCGCGGTATTATCGAATTTATCGAGATGCTCAAACTCGATGTGGCCTTCCTCTACGATCTGCTCGGCGCATCCCAGGAGCATAAAATCAAATCGAAGAAGTTCGCCCAGACAGATATCGACGAGGTGATTATCGGGCATACCAATGCGCCCGAGTATCGCCGGCTCGAAAACAACGAGTTTATGGAAGCCCTGAAGGATCGTACTGTCCGTATTGATGTGCCGTATATCACCCGCCTGCGCGACGAGATCAAGATCTATGAGCGTGATTTCAATCGCCGCAATGTCAATGTGCATATTGCACCGCATACCCTCGAAGTCGCCGCCATGTGGGCGGTTCTTACGCGCCTCGAAGAGCCGAAGAAGCCCAACCTGACCCTTATGCAGAAGTTGAAACTCTACAACGGTCGCACGCTGCCCGGCTTTACCGAAGATAATATCAAAGAGCTGCGCAAAGAGACGACCAGCGAGGGGATGGAAGGTATCTCGCCGCGTTATATTCAAGACAAGATCTCGAATGCGCTGGTCAACTACCAGGCTGATGGCTATATCAACCCGTTCATGGTGCTCAATGAGCTTGACGGCGGCCTGAAGAACCATGCATTGATCACCTCGGAAGATGACCGCAAACGCTTCCGCGATCTGCTCTCGCTCGTCAAAGAGGAGTATACCGAGATCGTGAAGAATGAGGTGCAACGCGCCATCTCGGCCGATGAAGAAGCGATCAAGCGGCTGTGTGGCAACTATATCGATAATATCAAGGCCTATACCCAGCGCGAACGGGTGCGCAACAAGTATACCGGCCAGTACGAAGAGCCGGATGAACGACTCATGCGCTCGATCGAAGAGAAGATCGACATCCCCGAATCACGCAAGGATGACTTTCGCCGCGAGATCATGAACTATATTGGTGCCCTGGCAATCGAAGGCAAGACCTTCGACTACAAGACCAATGAGCGATTGCATAAGGCGCTTGAACTCAAACTCTTCGAAGACCAGAAGGATAGTATCAAGCTCACCTCGCTCGTCTCACGCGTGATCGACAAGGATACCCAAGAGAAGATCGATATCGTCAAAGCGCGCCTGATCCGCGACTTCGGCTATAACGAGCAGAGCGCCACGGATGTGCTGAACTATGTCGCCAGTATCTTTGCCCGTGGCGACTTGAAGAATTAGTAAGAACAAAGGAACAAGAGGTCAGAACAAAGGAACAAGAGGAACAAGAGGTCAGGACAAAGGAACAAGAGGTCAGAACAAAGGAACAAGAGGTCAGAACAAAGGAACAAAGGAACAAGAGGTCAGGACAAAGGAACAAGAGGTCAGGACAAAGGAACAAGAGGTCAGAACAAAGGAATAAGTAGTTTCATGTTGTTCTCCCGTTCTTCTGTTCTTCTATTCTTCTGTTCTCCTGTTCTCCTGTTCTTCTGTTCTTCTGTTCTTCTGTTCTTCTGTTCT